>JBGSJU010000565.1:0-2662 GCA_041741655.1 Rhodobacterales bacterium | reverse complement strand
CGGCGGCACTGGCCCGCACGGCGGGTGTGGCAATCCCGGTGGAACCCCGCAAACGGTTTGTCTGGGTGGTGCGGCTGGAAACGCCGCTGTCCCGCGCGCTGCCGCTGACCATTGACCCGACGGGGGTGTATGTCCGGTCGGACGGAGCGAACTATCTGGCCGGTTGCGCGCCGGACCCCGACGCCGCCGTCGACCCCGACGATTTCGCCCCCGATCCCGACATCTGGCAGGATCACGTCTGGCCCGCCTTGGCCGCGCGCATCCCGGCCTTTGAACGGCTGCGAATCGTCACCGAATGGGTGGGACACTACGACTATAACACGCTGGACCAGAACGCGATCATTGGCGCGCACCCCGATGTCGCGAACCTGATGTTCCTGAACGGGTTTTCCGGCCACGGGCTGCAACAGGCCCCCGCGATGGGGCGCGGCACGGCGGAGTTGATCATCCACGGCGGCTATCGCAGCCTTGACCTGACGCCCTTGGGTTTTGCGCGATTGACCGACGGCACGGCGCGCCGGGAACATGCGATCATCTGAGGGCATCTGTCCGCCACAGCGTGATCGACAATCCACCATGCGACACCGGCGGCCCCGGCGGCAGGAACGGCAGGCCCGTCGCCTTGGCCAAGCCCGCATCCGATGTCACTAGCCCGACGCGCCAGCCCTTGAACCGGGTTTTCAACGTTGACCCCAACGCGCCATACAGCGCAAACAACAGTTTCCGTTCGCCGATCCTTGTGCCATAGGGCGGGTTGACCATCACCAGACCCGGCGGACCATCGGGTGGCGTGGCGTCCGATATCGGCGCACGGGTGAAGCGGCACCAGTCCGATACACCAGCCCGCGCCGCATTGGCCGTGGCCCCCCGGATCGCCCCGTCGTCGCGGTCTGACCCGTAGAACCGCACCGCAGCCGTGCGGGGCTGTGGCGGGACCAACGCACCATACGCAACCGGATCGAAAGTCACCATCTGTTCAAACGCGAACCGCCGCGCCCGCCCGGGCCAGAACCCCGCCGCGATTTCGGCCGCTTCCAGCACGAAGGTGCCGGACCCGCACATCGGATCATACAGCGGCTCATCCGGCGTGAAGCCGCAATCGTGCAGAAACCCTGCCGCCAGCGTTTCGCGCAGCGGCGCCTTGCCGACATATTCCTTGAACCCGCGCTTGTGCAGGCTTTCCCCCGACGTATCGACCGACAGCGTGCACAGATCATCCTCGATCCGCAGCTTTACCGTCACCGGCGCATCGGCGGCAATCACCGCGCCGAACTCCTCGGTCAACGCGGTTTCCACCCGCTGCCGCGCCGCCCCGGCGTGATAGATTTTCGACGCGCGGGTCGCGGCCTCGACCTTGATCGGCACATCGGCGCGCAGCACGTCGCCCCATGGAAACTTGCGCGCGCGTTTGTCCAGTTGCGCCAGATGCATGGCGCGAAACGACCCGATGCGGGCCAGCACATGCGTAACGGTGCGCAGCATCAGATTGGCTCGCCAGACATCGGGCCAGCCGCCCATGATCGTGACGCCGCCCGGGATCGTGCCGGTCACGGCAAAACCTGCCGTGCACGCCTCGGCGTGCAACGCGGGTTCCAGACCGGGGGCGGTGGACAGCAGGATTTCAAAGGGTTCCATGCGCCCTGTTACCGGGCCGGGCGCCCGAGTGAAAGGGTCAGTCTGGTTGGCGCACCAGCGGAATGGCGTCGCGCACCAAGGGGGCCAACCCGGCGCCGCCCGCCTGCGCATAGGCCAGCAGCGCCGCGCGCATCCGGGGGTCCCAAAAGTCGTTCAGGTGCGCGGCGACACGTGCGGCCTGATCCGTGCCGGGCTGGGTGGCGAAAAACGCGGCGATCTGGTTCGCCATCAGGGTCAGTTTGTCCGGTGTCATCGGTCAGTCCGCCAGACGATCGGGATTGGTGAACAAGGCATAGCTGTCCGACCGGACCAAAGCCGCCAACGTGATGCCCGCGCCATCCGCCAACCGTACCGCCTGTGCCGTGGGGGCGGACACCGCGATAATGAATGGCGCGCCGGACATGGCGGTTTTCTGCACCATTTCAGTGGAAACGCGGCTGGTCAGTACGATCGCGCCGGTTGCCGGATCGATGCCCGCGGCCAGCAGCGCGCCGATCAGCTTGTCCAGCGCGTTATGCCGCCCGACATCCTCACGCGCCATCACGATGCCCAGTCCGGGACGCCAGAACCCCGCCGCATGCATCGCGCGGGTTAGATCATGCAGCGGCTGGTGGGCGCGCAGCGCGTCGGGGGCCGCCATCACCTCGGCCTTGCGCAGGGTCCAGTTGCCCTGAACCTTGGGCAATGGACGCAGCGCCTGTTCCAGACTGTCGATGCCACATAATCCGCATCCCACCGGCCCGGCCAACATACGCCGCCGTTCGGTCAAGGCAGCGGCACAATCCGCGTCCAGCCACATCCGCGCCTCGATGCCGGCGGCGGTTTCGACGATCTCGCACTCCGTGATCTGATCTGGACGCGCGATGCCTTCGGTCAGGGTGAACCCGTACACAAGGTCCGCAATATCGGCCGGCGTCGCCATCATCACTGCCAAAGTGGAGCCGTGATAGACCAGCGCCACCGGCACTTCGTCGGGCAAGGCGCGGGTTACAGCCGCTTCGGCGTGCGGCGCCACGCCGGTCAGGGC
>JBGSJU010000564.1:0-4708 GCA_041741655.1 Rhodobacterales bacterium | reverse complement strand
CGCCGGCACCACCACCTCTTGCAACCACGGCTGGCCCGCCTGCCAGCCCAGCCCGCGCAGCATCTTGGCGCCCGACAACAGCGCATCCGCTGGCGAGGTTTTCAGCGTGACATGGCCGTCGCCGTTGCCATCGACGCCATTTTCAAGAATGTCGGCGGGCAGCATCTGGACCATGCCAACCTCGCCCGCCCAGGCGCCCGTGGTGCGGACGGGATCGAAATCGCCGCGCGCGAACAGGGTCAGCGCGGCAAAAATCTGCGGGCGGAACAGGTCGGGCCGGCGGCAATCGTGCGACAGGGTCAGCAATGCGTTCAACGTGTTGAAATCGCCTTGATAATTGCCGTAATCGGTTTCAAAGGCCCAAAAGGCCAGCAAGACGCCGCGCGGCACGCCATAGGTTTTTTCCGCGGCCTGAAAGATCGCGTCGTGGCGGCGGGAATAGGTCTGGCCCTGTTGCAGGCGCTTCAGCGTGACCAGCCGTTTGGAGAATGTGGTGAAATCCAGTTGATAGACGCCCTGTTTGCGATCGGCGGCGATGACCGCCGGGTCTTGTCGCGCGCGGGCCAGAAACCGATCGACGGTGTCCGCCGCATGGCCGTTGCGGATGGCCTCGGCCTTGACCCCGCCCAGAAAATCCGAAAACGCACCGCCGCATTGCGCCCCGGCCGGGTTGGCAGAGGCCACGATGCCGGTAAAAAGGCCAGTCATCAGGATCAGAAAACGCATGACATCTCCATTGGCGCCAGCAAACCTTTGCACGACCGCAGCAGCGCCATCAAACCGGTTTTCCGGCCTGTCACAAGGCGGGCTTGCCGAAACCGTATTGGCAGACGTTAACCCGAGGCTAATAATCATCGCAGAATAGTAAATGCGGGTGGAATCGGGGCGCGACACAGTCGCGCCCTTCAGGGGTTGGTATGAAGGTTTTGATCGTTGAGCCGTCGGCGGCATTGTCCATGGTATGGCAGAACCATCTGGAACGGCTGGGCATTGCGGTGCTGTGCGCCCATGGACAATCCGACGCGGCGGCGCTGCTGGCATCGGAAGCGATTGACGTGATCGTTCTGGATCTGGTGTTGCAGGACGGATCGGCCTTGGCGGTGGCGGATCTGGCCGGCTATCGCCAACCGGGTGCGCGCATCGTGTTCGTGACGTCCAGCAGTTTCTTTTCCGATGGGTCGATCTTTGCCCATGTGCCGAACGCACGGGCCTTTCTGCCGTCGGGCACCGCGCCGGCGGATCTGGCGGCCATGGTCGAACATTATGCCCGCAACTAGAACTCGGCGGTCCGGCTAGATCGGCAGGATACGGTCGGACGGCGGGGTTAGGTCCAGAACCGGCCCGATGGGCAGGATGCGGTGCGGGCTGATGGTATCATGCGACCAATGATAGTGGCGGCGGATATGGTCGAAATTCACCGTCTCGGCCACGCCCGGTGCGTGATACAGTGCGCGGGTATGCGACCACAGCGCGGGGTAATCGATGATCCGCCGCCGGTTGCATTTGAAAGGCCCGTGATAGACCATGTCGAACCGGATCAGCGTGGTGAACAGGCGCCAGTCGGCTTCGGTCACACGCTCGCCCATCAGCCATGGCTGCGCTGTCAGCCGTTCTTCCAGCCAGTCCAGCGTGGCAAACAGCGGGACGACCGCCGCGTCGTAGGCGGCCTGCGTTGTGGCGAACCCGGCCTTGTAGACCCCGTTGTTGACCGTGTCGTAGATGCGCGCATTTACCGGGTCCAACGCGGCGCGCAGATCGGCGGGCCAGAAATCGCGCCTTTTGCCGGTCAACGCGTCGAAGGCGGAATTGAACATGCGGATGATGTCCGCGCTTTCGTTCGACACGATGGTACCGGTCAGGGTATCCCACAGCACCGGCACGGTCACACGGCCCGACAGATGCGGGTCGGCGCGCAGATACAGGTCGCGCAGGAACGGCAGGCCGAACTGCCGGTCCCCGGTCGTGCCGGTATAATCCATGGCAAAGGTCCAGCCGTCCCCGGCCATATCGGGGTGCACCACCGACACCGGGATCAGGTCCGTAAGGCCCTTCAGCGCACGAAAGATCAAGGTGCGGTGCGCCCATGGGCAGGCCAGCGCGACATACAGGTGATATCGCCCGGCTGCGGCTGCAAATCCGCCGGTGCCGGTCGGGCCGGGCGACCCGTCGGGCGTGATCCAGTTGCGGAGCGTCGTGACCGTGCGCCGGAATTCGCCGCCGGTGCTGGCGGTGTCATACCATTGGTCCTGCCACTGGCCGTTGATCAGTTGTCCCATCCGGTCGCACTTTCTACTCTTTCGGGTTTGAACTAGACCGTTCTGGCGCTCTGGCCCAGCATGGGGCGGGCGCATCGCTTGTGCGGTGCTGCACAGCCGGAAATGGACCCCACCGGGTATCGGTGCGGAATTGGCAACGATTATTTTCCGTTTACTAAGATATCATTGCTTGATTTTCATGTTCATCGGGCAAACGCTGTTTTGGAAGGAGCCGTGCAGTGACCACCTTTCTGACACCTGAACTCCGTGATGGGCTTGCGGCCGCGCGACGGCTTGCGGCGCGCGGATCGTCGCGGTTGCGCGTGGCGGCGGATGGGCAGACATGGCCGATCCTGCGGTTGTGGGCGGGCGGTTTTGCGGTGGGGTCAGCCACGACCCCGCATCTGCGTGGCCTCGTCGATATCTTTGATGGCGGGCGGCATCTGATGCAGGCGCTGGTGGTGGCCTCCGACGCGGATGGCGACGAACAGCGGTTCGAATTCAAACGTGCGACTTTGGCCGAGGATCAGGCGCCGCTGGATTTCGTCCGCGATGATGCGGCCCCGGTTGGCCTTATCGCGCCGCGCTGACCATCCGGTCGGGTCCGGACATCGTGCCACCTTGACGCGGCGCGATGGAACAGGCGCAACGGGATGCGGAACGCGTAGTTTCCCAATCCAAGGACCTGACCGATGGTGAAAACCTATTCCCGTGCCCATGTGATCCTGCATTGGGTCACGCTTCTGTTGATCCTGCAGCAATTCGTGTTTCATGACGGCATCTCGAACGCGTTTCGCGCCATGCTGCGCGGACAGGACATCGTGCCGTCGCCCGCGATTGCCGCGCATGTGTTCGGCGGGTTTCTGGTGTTTGTCTTTGCGCTGACCCGGATCGCCATGCGCGCCAGTCACGGCGTCCCCCCCGAGGCCGAGGCCCCGCCCGCCCAGAAACTGGCGGCCAAGGCCGTGCATCTGGGGCTTTATGCCGTAATGATCGCGATGCCCGTTTCAGGGGCCGTCGCGTGGTTTCAGGGTGTCGAAGCCGCCGGTGACGCGCATGAGGTCATGAAGGTGCTGTTGCTGGTGCTGGTTGGACTGCATGTCCTGGGGTCGTTGTGGAACCAGTTCGTCATGAAGGACGGCCTGATGCGGCGGATGGCGCTGCGCAGCTGAGGCACAGCGACAATGCGCGGTGACCGCACGGTTGCGTGATCGCGATTGATCCGGATCAAGGCGCGGCAAACCGGTATCTGGCAGGTGTCTTTGCACAGGGAAACGCGCCCTGACAAGGACATCCGCCATGATGCGACTCGCTTCGATACTGTATTCCCTGATCTCGACCACATTGGCCGGATCGTTTGTGGTGGCCGCACTGGCGACCGGCAACGATACTCTGCAACCGATCCTGCTTGCGGCTGCTGCGGGGTTCGTGCTGGCCGTGCCTGTGGCGTGGTTCGTCGCCAAGGCGATGATGGAAAGCGAATAGCCGCGCCTTAGCCGGCCAGAAAATGCTGGACCGCCGCGATAAACTCGGCGGGTTTTTCGGCGTGCAGCCAATGGCCCGCGCCGGGAATTTTCGCCATCACCGCCTGTGGAAACAGCGCCTTGATCCGCGCGCGGTGTTCGGGCCGGACATAGGGCGACAGCGCGCCGGTCAGGAACAGGACCGGGCCGTCAAAGCGGCCGGTGACATCGGGAAACCCCAGCAGATACGGCATGTCCCGCGCCAGCGTCGTCAGGTTCAGCTTCCAGGCGCGCGATTTCAGGTCCAGCGACTGGACAAAGAAGGCAGGCAGCACCGGGTCGTCGATCAGGCGACGCAGGGCATCTTCGGCCTGTGACCGGCGGTCGATCGCGGTCAGGTCAAGGCTGCGCATCGCCGCGATATAGGGCAGGTGGCTGTGGTCATAGCTGACCGGCGCAATATCCACGACAATCAGGCGGCGGATCAGGTCGGGGCGCGCCAGCGCCGCCAGCATCGCCGCCTTGCCTCCCATCGAATGGCCCAGCAGATCGATGGGACCGTCCAGCGTTTCCGCCACCGCGATCAGGTCGGCGGCCAGATCGGGATAGCGATGCGTGTCGGTCCAAGGGCTGTCGCCGTGATTGCGCATGTCCACGGCCAGCACGCGACGCTGGTCCGACAAGGCGCGCGCCACGGCCCCCCAGTTGCGGCCGGACCCATAAAGCCCATGCGCAATGATCAGTGGCGGTGCGTCGGCCGGGCCGAGATGGTCGATGATGTGCAACATGGCCCAGCGATAGCGGCGCCGCGTGCGGTTGTGCAAGAGTTGAGTACGCCGCCCGCCCGACATAGTAAGGGCGGCAGGGAGGCGGCACGAGACCATGGAACTGCACGACATCGACGCCAAGGTTGCCCGCCTGCAAGAGATGCTGGGCGAAAAGCTGGGGCTGACCTCGGGCGATCTGGCGCGGCGGGCGCAACGCGCGGGG
>JBGSJU010000563.1:0-3922 GCA_041741655.1 Rhodobacterales bacterium | reverse complement strand
GTGGGCATCGTCACCGATGGCGACCTGCGCCGCCACATGGACGGGCTGCTGTCGCATGTGACCGGCGAGGTGATGACGCCATCGCCGCGCACCATCGCGCCCGACGCGCTGGCGCAACAGGCCGTGGCGCGGATGAACGCGAAAAAGATCACCTGCCTGTTCGTGGTGGACCCTGCGGGCGACGGAAAACCCGAAGGGTTGATCCATATCCACGACTGCCTGCGCATCGGCCTTGGTTAAGGATGCACCAACCATGAGCTGGCGCGACGAGGGCTGGTCCCGCATGGTCTTCTGGTTGAAGATCCTGCTGCCGCTTGCCGCGCTGGCGATCCTTTCGACGTTGTTCCTGCTGTCCCGGTCCGTCGATCCGCGCAATGCGATCCCGTTTTCACAGGTAGAAATCGCCGACCGTGTCGGCGGCCAGCAGATGACGGCGCTGTCGTTTTCCGGTGCCAGCATCGAAGGCCACCTGATCGGGTTCACCGCTGCCGCCGCGCGGCCAGACCCTGCCGCCCCGGATCGCATCCTGACCGAACAACCCGCCGCAATGATCGACCTGATCAGCGGCACGCACCTGACCCTGAACGCGGCGTCCGGCACGCTGGATGAACCCGCCGACCGCGCCACCCTGACCGGGGCGGTGCGGCTGACGTCCTCTCTGGGCTATGAGGTCCGCAGCGATGCCATCGAGGCGGCCCTGTCCCGCCTTGCCGTCACCAGCCCCGGCCCCGTCGAGGGCAAGGGCCCGCCGGGCAATTTCACCGCCGGGGCCATGGTGCTGGACAGCGATCCGGTCACCGGTCAGGCAAGGCTGCTTTTCACCGGCGGGGTTCGTCTGATATACCTGCCGCAACGCTGAGGATTTCACATCGTGCCATTTCCCCTTCGCCTGCTTGCCGTCTGTCTTGCCCTGCTGTCGCCGGGACTGGCAGCGGCGCAGGGTGCGGTTGCCTTCGGCACCATGACCCAGGACACCAGCGCCCCGGTCGAGGTCACCGCCGACGCGCTGTCGGTGGATCAGGAACAGGGCACCGCGATCTTTACCGGCAATGTCCTGATCGTGCAGGGCACCATGCGACTGGCCGCGCCCCGCGTGCTGGTGGTCTATGCCGATGAACAAAGCCGGGTCGAACGTCTGGAGGCGACGGGCGGTGTCACGCTGGTGTCGGGGCCCGATGCCGCCGAGGCGGAACGCGCCGATTACAGCGTGGACAGCGGCGTGGTGGTGATGCGCGGCGATGTGCTGCTGACCCAAGGGCAGAACGCTCTGACCGCCAATGAAATGACCGTCAACCTGACAACGGGCACCGCCCAGATGGGCGGGCGCGTGCGGACGATCCTGCAACCGGGCCAGCCACCAGGCGGGCAAAAGCCGTGACCAGCGCGACAACTCTGCGCCCCGCCCTGTCGGTGCATGACGGCGCGCAGGGGCTGCGCGTGATCGGCCTGCGCAAAAGCTACAAGAAGCGTCTGGTGATCCGCGATTTTTCCATGGACGTGTCACGCGGCGAGGTCGTGGCGCTGTTGGGCCCGAACGGATCGGGCAAGACGACGACGTTCTACATGATCGCGGGTCTGGTCTATCCCGATGCCGGTCAGGTGCTGATCGACGGGCGCGATATTTCGACCCTGCCGATGTATCGCCGCGCCCGGCTTGGCATCGGCTATCTGCCACAGGAGATGTCGATCTTTCGCGGCCTGTCGGTCGAGGACAACATCAACGCCGTGCTGGAAATCGCGGTCAGCGACCGCCACAAGCGGCGCGAGCGGCTGGAAGAACTGCTGTCGGATTTTTCCATCGAACATCTGCGCCGTGCCCCCGCGCTGGCCCTGTCGGGCGGCGAACGGCGACGGGTGGAAATCGCCCGCTGTCTGGCCGCCGATCCGAAATACCTGCTGCTGGACGAACCCTTTGCCGGCGTCGATCCGATCAGCGTCGGCGACATCCGCCATCTGGTCGCCGACCTGAAGAAACGCGGCATCGGTGTGCTGATCACCGATCACAACGTGCGCGAAACGCTGGAAATCGTCGATCGGGCCTATATCCTGCATGACGGCAAGGTGTTGATGTCGGGCACCCCCGCCGATGTGGTGCAGAACGAAAACGTGCGCCGAGTCTATCTGGGGGCCGATTTCCGCATCTCTTGACAGGATGCGGCAACAATCCGGTTCCATGTCACAGAACGGTTTCATTTGACAGCCGGCCCCCGGCTGGCCTTCAATGATTCTATGACAGCCGCGGATTCCATCGCAGCCCCGCCCGCAGGTCTTGCAAAGGCCCGCTTGCGATCAGGCCGCACTGTCCAATCCCAGAACCGGAGAAAGGTCAGGAACAGGGCCGGCGCCCTGCGGCCAAACCCGGACACCCCAGCACAGGAGTTGACATGCGTTATCAGATCAGCGGCCGTCAGATCGACATCGGCGAGGCCCTTCAGACCCATGTGAAGGCGGAAATGACCGAAACACTGGAAAAATACGCCGGTCGCCCGACCGATGCGACCATCGTGTTTTCCAGATCCGCCCATGAAACCGTCTGCGAGGCGGTCGTGCACCTGTCCACCGGCATGCAGGCCAGCGCCAAGGGCCATTCGCCAGAGATCTATGCGGCCTTTGAATCCTGTCGCGAAAAGCTGGACAAACAGTTGCGCCGCTACAAGCGCCGCCTGAAGGACCACCACAAGGATCGTGTGGACCCGGTTGAAGTCATGGCCGCATCCTCGTATGTGATCGCTTCCGGCCGGGACGAGGATTCGGAACCCGAAAGTCTGACACCGATGATCATCGCCGAGATGGAGACCAAGATCCCCACCGTGTCGGTCGGTGAAGCGGTGATGCAGATGGAACTGGCGGGAGCACAATTCCTGGTTTTCCGCAATGAAACAGGCAAGGGGTTGAACGTGGTCTATCGTCGTGCCGATGGCAATGTCGGCTGGATCGATCCGCGCTAGACCGTCCGCCCCCGGTGTCTTTGAACGACACCCGAAAAATAGGCAAACGATGGATATTTCCGGCATCTTGCGGCCCGAAGCGGTCAAGGTCATCGGCGCGGCAACGTCGAAAAAGCGGCTGTTTCACGATCTGGGCGAACTGGCGGCATCGGCCTATGGTATCCGCGCGTCGCAAGGCGTCGAGGCGCTGATGGACCGCGAAAGTCTGGGCCCGACGGGTGTAGGGCATGGCGTTGCCCTGCCGCATGCCCGCCTGCCCGATCTGGACCGGGTCGTGGGAACCTTCGTGCGGCTGGAAAAGCCGGTGGACTTCGACGCCGTGGATCGTCAGCCTGTCGATCTGGTCTTTGCGCTGTTCGCGCCGGAAGATGCCGGTGTCGAACATCTGAAAGCCTTGGCCTTGGTGTCGCGCACGCTGCGCGACCCGGCGGTTTGCACCAAACTGCGCGCAAATATCGATCCGGCGACGCTTTATACCATCCTGACCGCACCCCGAACCGAAAAGGCCGCCTGATCCGTCAGGCAGCCGGGGACCATCCCGCGAAACCGAATGTGGCATAGTCGCGGGCATAGGCGGCGGTGGCCGCCTCTTCCACCTCCGGGGTCCAGATATCGGCCAGCGTGAATGGCGCGTCATCGTTTGCGGGGGGAACCGGTGGCGGGTTCGGGTGGCCCAGCTGCATCGCCAGCGCAGGCAGCCACACGTCCATTTCGGGCTCGCGCAGGATCACGTCAGCCGGAGCAAAATCGCCAAACCCTTGGATCAATTGCGCCTGACTGGCCCAATGCGCATCGACGCGGATCGCGGTCTGCCCCGCAAGGTTCATCTTCACGAAGCGCAGGAAGGCCACAAAGGCCGCCTGATGCTGCGCGCGGGTCCAGTCGGCCCCCGGCGCGTCCTTGGGCAGCGGCAGCTTGTGCACCTGCCGCAAGGTCTGGCGCACCTCGCCAAAGGCGCCCTTGCCCGTCGGCAG
>JBGSJU010000562.1:0-3542 GCA_041741655.1 Rhodobacterales bacterium | reverse complement strand
GCAGATCGGGCGGGGCATCGGCCGGGTCCAGATAGCGCCACCCCTGAAACGGACGCCGCGGTGCGGGCTGGGTGCGGATGATCGCGGGGTCCAGCACCAGACCGCAGCGCCGGATGCCATCGCCGCCCGTGACCTCGTCCAGCCACAGAATGCGCTGCCGCGCCAGGATCACGCCCTTGAACACCCAATAGATCGATCCGCCGGCCAGCACCTCGGCGCTGCGTTTCGGCCACATCCGCGTGACGTGGCACGGCAGTCCGTCGCGCCCGCGCGCCTGTGGCGTTGCCTGCCAGTCGATCAGGTCCTCGACCCGTTCCGCGCCGACGCACAGTTTCAGGATATGCAGTTTGTCCACAGAGTCCCCCACAGGATCAGGCCGATATGGTAGTGGAACTGCCGGGGGCTTCAAGCTATTGTATGGGTCTGCGATGACCTGCCCCCACCCGAGGATCCGCCATGACCCGTTTCGCCGCGCCGATCGCCCATGCCATCTGGGACATGAAATATCGGCTGAAACAGGCGGATGGCACGCCGGTGGATGCATCGGTCGAAGATACATGGTGCCGAATCGCCCGGTCGCTGGCCGAGGTCGAGGCCGATCCGGCGCAGTGGGAACCGGTGTTCGCCCGCGCGCTGGAGGATTTCAAATTCCTTCCCGCCGGGCGGATCACCGCGGGCGCCGGCACCGGGCGCACGGTGACGCTGTTCAACTGTTTCGTCATGGGCACGATCCCCGACAGCATGGGCGGCATTTTCGACATGCTGCGCGAGGCCGCGCTGACCATGCAGCAGGGCGGCGGCATCGGCTATGATTTTTCCACCATCCGGCCCAAGGGCGCGCCGGTGGCGGGCGTGGCGGCCGATGCGTCGGGCCCGCTGTCGTTCATGGATGTCTGGGATGCGATGTGCCGCACCATCATGTCGGCGGGCAGCCGCCGTGGCGCGATGATGGCGACCATGCGGTGCGACCACCCGGACATCGAGGCGTTCATCGAGGCGAAACGCGATCCCGCCCGGTTGCGCATGTTCAACCTGTCCGTGCTGGTGACCGACCCGTTCATGGCGGCGGTCAAGGCGGACGGGCCGTGGGAACTCCAATTCGATGGCCGGGTCTATCACACCGTGCAAGCGCGCGATCTGTGGAACAAGATCATGCAATCGACGTTCGATTACGCCGAACCCGGCGTGATCTTCATCGACCGGATCAATGCGGCCAACAACCTGAACTATTGCGAAACGATCGCCGCGACCAATCCCTGCGGCGAACAGCCCCTGCCGCCCTACGGCGCCTGCCTTCTGGGGTCGGTGAACCTGTCGCGGCTGGTCTTGGACCCGTTTTCGGCGGATGCCCGGCTGGACGAGGCGGTGCTGGACGATCTGGTGCGCGTCGCGGTCAGGATGATGGACAATGTGGTGGATGCCTCGCGGTTTCCCTTGCCGCAGCAAGAGGCCGAGGCGCTGGCCAAGCGCCGGATCGGGCTGGGCGTCACGGGGTTGGCGGATGCGCTGTTGATGGTCGGGTCGCGTTACGGGTCGGAACAGGCGGCGGCGCTGACCGACCGCTGGCTGCACCGGATCGCGCGGGCGGCTTATCTCGCGTCGGTCGATCTGGCACGCGAAAAGGGCGCGTTTCCGCTGTTCGACGCCGAGAAATACCTCGCCTCGGGCACCATGCAGGCGATGGATGCCGATGTGCGCGACGCGATCCGCACCCATGGCATCCGCAACGCCCTGCTGACGTC
Organism: Rhodobacterales bacterium; assembly: GCA_041741655.1. Lineage (GTDB taxonomy): Bacteria > Pseudomonadota > Alphaproteobacteria > Rhodobacterales > Rhodobacteraceae > UBA9554. Next base: position 1,800 of record JBGSJU010000562.1, on the reverse strand, counting down.
CATCGCACCGACCGGCACCATCAGCCTGTATGCCGGGAACGTATCGTCCGGGATCGAGCCGGTGTTCGCCTACAGCTACACCCGCAAGGTGCTGCAAAAGGACGGATCGCGCACCGAGGAAGAGGTGGTCGATTACGCCGTGCAAATGTGGCGCGAACGCATGGGTGACGCGCCCCTGCCCGACTATTTCGTCAACGCCCAGACGCTGGCGCCGCTGGACCATGTGCGGATGCAGGCGGCGGCGCAGAAATGGGTGGACTCGTCAATTTCCAAGACGATCAACTGCCCTGAGGACATCAGCTTTGACGATTTCAAGCAGGTCTACATGGCCGCATGGGATCAGGGCTGCAAGGGCTGCACCACCTACCGGCCCAACGCGGTGACGGGGTCGGTGCTGACGGTATCGGAATCGTCCAAGGCGCCCGAAGAGGTGCGCAACCCGGCGCAGACCGAAGGCGAAGTGATCTATCTGTCCGAACCGCTGGACCGCCCCGCCACGTTGGAAGGCGCGACATACAAGCTCAAATGGCCGGACAGCGAACATGCGCTGTATATCACGATCAATGACATCGTCACGGCCGGCCACCGCCGCCCGTTCGAGATTTTCGTGAACTCGAAGAACATGGAGCATTTCGCCTGGACCGTGGCGCTGACACGGATGATCTCGGCGGTGTTCCGGCGCGGCGGCGATGTATCCTTCGTGGTCGAGGAATTGAAGGCGGTGTTCGATCCGCGCGGCGGGGCGTGGATGAACGCGCGCTACGTGCCGTCGATCTTGGCGGCCATCGGCGGGGTGATCGAACAGCACATGATCAGCATCGGCCTGATTGCCGCCGAGGGCATGGGGTTGAAATCCGACCCCAGGGCGCAGGCGATGGCGGTGGGCGACGCCCCGCGCGGCCCGGCCTGCCCGTCCTGTGGCCAGTTCGGCATGCAGATGATCGAGGGCTGCATGACCTGCCCGTCCTGTGGACATTCCAAGTGCGGGTGATCACCCGTCGCCTTACCCCGCGCTGAGGGCCACCTTCATGTCCTTGACGATATAGATCACCTCGCCGTCGGCCTCGACGATGCCGTCGGCGACGCCCATGGTCAGGCGGCGGGTCTGGATCGCCTTGGTGAAATCCACCTTGTAGGTCAGCATCTTGCGGTCCGGGCGCACCATGCCGGTCAGTTTCACCTCGCCCACGCCCAAGGCATAGCCGCGCCCCTGCCAGCCGCGCCAGCCAAGGTTGAAGCCCGTCAACTGCCACAGCCCGTCCAGCCCCAGACAGCCGGGCATGATCGGGTTGCCGGGGAAATGGCAGGCGAAGAACCATAAGGAGGGCGTGATGTCGAATTCGGCCACCACATGGCCCTTGCCATGTAGCCCGCCATCGCCGGAAATCTCGGTGATCCGGTCCATCATCAACATCGGCGGCGCGGGCAGTTGGGCGTTGCCGGGGCCGAACAACTCGCCCCGCGCGCATTTCAACAGGTCGTCGCGGTCAAAGCTGGTCGGGAAATCGGTCATTCGGGGCATGATCCTGTGCTGGCGGGCCGTGGGATGCGACCGCATGGCAGCGCTGTTAACATCCGTGTGACAGCGCATGCAAGCCTGCCCACAGCGCAGATCCGGCATTGGCTGACGCCCGCCACCGCACCGGCAGATGATTTTCGTTTGAAATCCGGGCGCGCGGCACGATATAAACAGGGACGGACAAGGAACAGGCGCGCATGACCGCAGACCCCACACACGCAACCGGCGACACGTCGGCCTCGCTGCGCGCGGCCGCATGGCTGGCGCGTGCGGACCTGCGT
>JBGSJU010000561.1:0-3636 GCA_041741655.1 Rhodobacterales bacterium | reverse complement strand
CCCCCCCCCCCCCCGGCAAAGGGGCCGCAAGGCCCGGTGCGGGGGTTGGCCCCCGCCCGGGAAAAGGGCCGCAAGGCCCCGGACATCGCTCAGGTCACCGAGGCCCGGCGCCGGAAGGCCTCGTGGTCCCAGGCCCGCTCGTCGATGATCGCCTTCAGCACCGCCACCGCGCCGGTCACATCCGCCATCGTCGTGTAAAGCGGGGTGAACCCGAAGCGCAGGATGTCCGGCGCCCGGAAATCGCCGATCACGCCCCGCGCGATCAGCGCCTGCATGATCGCATAGCCTTCCGGGTGGCGAAAGCTGACCTGGCTGCCGCGTCGGGCGGGATCGCGCGGCGAGGCCAGGGAAAGGCCGGGGCAGGCGGCCTCGACACCCCAGATGAAGGCCTCGGTCAGCTCGATCGACCGCGCCCGGACATCGGCCATCTCGACCCGGTCCCAGATATCCAGCGACGCCTCCAGCGCCGCCATCTGCAGAATCGGCGGCGTGCCGACCCGCATCCGCTCGATCCCCGCGCCCGGGCGATAGTCGGTGTCGAAGGCAAAGGGCGCCTCATGGCCCAGCCAGCCCGACAGGGCGGGGCGTGTGCGGTCCTGATGCCGGGGCGCGACGTAGATAAACGCCGGCGCGCCGGGCCCGCCGTTGAGGTATTTATAGGTGCAGCCGACCGCGAAATCGGCGTTGCACCCCGCCAGATCCACGTCCACCGCACCGGCCGAATGGGCCAGATCCCAGATCGTGACGATGCCTTTGGCCTGCGCGGCGGCGGTCAGCGAAGCCATGTCGTGCCGCCGCCCGGTGCGATAGTCGATTTCCGTCAGCATCAGGACGGCGACATCGTCGGACAGCGCGTCCGCAACCGCCTCGGGCGCGACCACGCGCAGGTCGTCGGCGCGGCCCAGCGAGGCCAGCAATCCTTGGGCCATATACAGGTCGGACGGGAAATTGCCGCTGTCCGACACGACAAGGCGGCGTGTGGGGTTCATGTCCAACGCAGCGGCCAGCGCCTGATAGACCTTGATCGACAGCGTATCACCCATGACCACCGATCCCGGTTCCGCCCCGATCAGCCGCGCGATGCGGTCGCCGGTGCGGGCGGGTGCGTCCATCCAGCCGGCGCGGTTCCAGCCGGTGATCAGCATGTCGCCCCATTCGTCCTGCATGACGGCCGCCATGCGGTCGAGCGCATGTTTCGGCAAGGGGCCCAGCGAATTGCCGTCCAGATAGATCATCCCCGGCGGCAGGTGGAACATGGCTTTGGTCGCGGTGAAATCGGTCATTGTCTGCATCCTTATCCCGTGACCTGCCCGCCGGCGATCTGGATTTCCTGTCCGTTCACGCTGCCCGATCCCGGCCCGCAAAGCCAGAGCGCAGCCTGCGCCACCTCGTCGGGTTCGATCAGACGCTTGTGGCGGTTGGCATCCGTCATCACCTGCAACGCGGCCGCGGCCGAAATTCCGGCGCGATCCTTGATCGTGTCGATGTTGCGGGTGACGATATCGGTATCGACATAGCCCGGGCAGATCGAATTGAACGTATAGGGCGCGCCCAGAAAATCCTCGGACAGCGACCGCATCATGCCGATCACGCCATGTTTCGACGCGGAATAGGCCCCGCCACCCGGCAACCCGCGCAGGCCCGCGATGGATGAAATGGCGATCACCCGGCCCCAGTCGGTTTGCAGCATCGATGGCATCGCCTCGCGGATGGTGAAGAACACGCCGTCAAGGTTCGTTGCCATGATCCGCCGCCACAGCGCGGTGTCGGTCTTGTGCAGCTTGCGCCCTTCGGCGATGCCGGCGTTCGCCACCACGATCTGCAGGGGCCCGCGCGCCGTGACCGCCGTGGCGATGGTGTCACGGACGGCGTCTTCATCCGTCACATCCATCACCATCGGATGCAGCGAAATCGCGTGTCGGGCGGCGTCGGTCAACGTGTCCAGCCGCCGTCCGGTGATGGTGACATCGGCGCCCGCGTCCGCCAGCGCGCGGGCGATGGCCAGTCCGATGCCGGTGCCACCGCCGGTGACCAGCGCATGTTTGCCTTGCAGCATGGTGTTCCTCCTGTTTGGTGGCAGTCTGGTTTGGTGGCAGTCTGGCGCGGGCCGGGATGGGCTGCAAGTCGGGCTGCGCCGTCATGCGGGGTTTACAAACAAATTCGGCTCGGTGAATGTGATTGGGCGGAGCGATGCCAGGGGAGGACAGCGATGCGCAAGGCGATAACGATTCTGGTCACGGCGGGGGCCGTCGTGGCGGGTGGGGCATGGGCGTCCGAGGATATTGCGGACCAGTATCCGCAATCCGAACTCTATTCCAAACCGGTCGAGGTGATCCCGCATGTGTTTTCGGCGATCGGGGCGACGGCGCCGCCGACCTATGAAAATTCGGGCCACAACAATAACCTGTCCTTCATCGTCACCGGCGACGGGGTGATCGTGGTCAATGGCGGTGCCTCCGCCCGGCTGGCGGCCGCGCTGCATGATGAAATCAAGGCGGTCACGGATCAGCCCGTCAAGCTGGTGATCAACGAGAACGGGCAGGGCCATGCCATGCTGGGCAACAGCTATTGGCGCGATCTGGGGGTCGATGTGCTGGCCCATGTCGATGCGGTGGCCGAGACAAAACATCGCGGCGACAGCCTGTTGATCGGCATGGAGGGCTATAACCGCGACAAGGCGGCGGGCACCCGGCTGGAACACGCCAACCTGACCTTCACCGACCGCCACGAGATCGAGATGGGCGAGGTGAAGGTCGAGGTGTTGCATCTGGGCCCGGCGCATAGCCCCGGTGACACGCAGGTCTGGATCCCGCAATGGTCGATCATGATCGCGGGCGATATCGCGTTCCATGAACGGATGCCGCCGATTTTTACCGATACCTGCACAAAATGCTGGGTGGAAACCTGGGAAACCGCGCTGGAACCGCTGGCCCCCACCTATGTCATTCCGGGCCATGGCCACCCCACCAACCTTGCTCAGGTGCGGCGTTACACGCATGATTACCTTGTGGATCTGCGCAGCAAGATCGGCGCGCATATCGAAGCGGGTGGGCAACTGGACGATGCGTATTATGTCGATCAGGACCAATGGAAACATCTGGATACCTTCGAGGAACTGGCGACCAAGAACGCCGGCAACGTTTTCGCGGAAATGGAATTCGAATGATGGGTGTTGATCAGACCGCATATGCCCGTCCAGGCGCGGCAAGGTGGTCTGTGTGACCGCGCCCAAAGTCGCCCCGTCGATGACTTGGCGCAAATGGATCGACATTCCGCCGGTCTGGCTGGCCGGGTTTGTCGCCCTTGCGTGGCTGCAGGCGCGTTATCTGACGCTGGGGTTGTCGCTGGCGGGATGGGTCACAGACCTGCTGGGCGGCGTGCTGATCGGTGGCGGGATCGTCATGGCCCTGCTGGCCTTTTACGAAATGCGGCGCCAGCACACCACAGTGATCCCGCATCAGAACGCCGCCGTGCTAGTGCAATCGGGCATCTTCAGCCGTAAGCCTGCGCCGAGGGCCGTCTTCGCCTGAAGGATGCTAGAGATTATTGGACCGTCCATATGGGCTCCTTTTGGACGGTGCATGGAATGCTGGAAGTTATGGATGTCGTTGATACTGGCCGACGGCGGCGGTTCAG
>JBGSJU010000560.1:0-3437 GCA_041741655.1 Rhodobacterales bacterium | reverse complement strand
ACCGCGGCGACCGAAGCCGCGCAGGCCGGGCGGCTGGTCACGTTCGGCATCCGGCCGGACCGCGCCGAAACCGGTTATGGCTGGCTGGAACTGTCGGTCAGCCCCGATGCCGATTTCAGCAGCACGCCGCAGCCCTTGCGGTCCTTTGTCGAAAAGCCCGATGCGGCAACCGCTGCGCGGCTGTTGGCCGACGGCATGCATCTGTGGAATGCCGGCATCTTCTTGTTCACCACCACGGCGATCCTCGATGCGTTTGCAACCCATGCGCCAGAAACCCTGACAGCGGTGCGCGCAGCCTTCGCCGATGCTGAAAAGGATCTGGCCTTTACCCGGCTGGCGGCCACGCCATGGGCCGCCCTGCCCGATATCTCGATCGATTATGCGGTGATGGAACGGGCCGCCAATCTGACCGTTGTGCCCTACGCGGGCGCATGGTCTGATCTGGGGGACTGGCAGGCCGTCTGGCGCGAAAGCGGGCCGGATACCACAGGGATGGTCACCACCGGGGCGGCGACGGCGATCGATTGCACCGATACGCTGCTCTATTCCACCAATGACGCGCAGCAACTGGTCGGCATCGGCCTGACCGACATCATCGCGGTGGCGATGCCCGATGCCGTGCTGGTCGCACACAAGGACCGGGCGCAGGACGTGCGCCGGGTCGTGACCACGTTGAAGGCGAAAGGTGCGGCGCAGGCCGAAACCCTGCCCCGCGATTACCGTCCCTGGGGCTGGTACGAAAGCCTTGTCGTCGGGCCACGGTTTCAGGTCAAGTGCATCGTGGTGCACCCCGGCGCGGCCCTGTCGCTGCAAAGCCACCATCACCGGGCCGAACACTGGATCGTGGTGGCTGGTACCGCCAAGGTGACCGTGGATGATCGCGTGACGCTGGTGACGGAAAACCAGTCGGTCTATATCCCGCTGGGCGCCGTGCATCGCATGGAAAACCCCGGCAAACTGCCTTTGACCCTAATCGAGGTGCAGACCGGCAGCTATCTGGGCGAAGATGACATCGTCCGCTACGAGGATATTTACGCAAGGGGCCAGGGCGCCAAGGGGTGAGGATCGCCCGGATTGGCATCCGGCATTCCATTCTGCCCCTTGCTCGACCGGTCCTGCAGGCCGGGCGCGCCCGCAGGGCGTTGTAAAGACGAGACAAACCGGGCAATGCCTTGATCTTGCGGAGCACGGCTTCACAGTCCGTCAATTTTGCATGACATCTTCTGCGCCGGCCTTGGTGGATGACCCCTGCAAGGCAGACATGCCGCCGGGAGGAAATCATGACAGACCAAGGCCGCATCCCTGCGGCGTCCAACGTTCCGTTGGAGCGACGGGCGTAGAATATCCGTCGCGAGGCGCTTCTGATGCGCAAAGTGCAGGGGCAAGGCGATATCGGACAGGCGCTTGGCGTCGCGGATGTGTTGGCGGACGCCTATTTCCACGCCATGATGCATGATCCGCAGCACCCCGAATGGGAAGGCCGCGACCGGTTCCTGTTGTCCATCGGGCCCTACGCCATCGCGCTGTAGGCCATGCTGATGGAAGCGGGCGTGATCCCCGAGGACGAGTTGGACACCTACGGGGTGGACGACAGCCGCCTGCAGATGTCGGGCATGGCCAGTTACACGCCGGGGATGGAAATCACCGGCGGATCGCTGGGCCATGGTCTGGGCATCGCGGTCGGCATGGCGATGGGGCTGAAACGCAAGGCCAGCCGCCCGCGCCACAGCGCAGGTCCGGATCGACCACTGCGGTCTCGAACTCGGAGCAGTCGGGCGTGGCGTCCACCCGTAGATCCCAATTCGGCCGTTCGCGGACTAATTCGATCAGCCGCGGCGCTGGTTCACCCCTTTTCCACGAACATGCCGACGGCACCCGCGACAGCCGTGGCATGCGTCGTGTCGATCCGGATCGACCGCCGCCTTCGCAAGAAAAACCGTTCAGCACCGCGTGGAACGTTAATCTCTGCCGGGAACGGTGCAAAAATTGGCTGACTTTTGCAACAATCCGTGCATAGTGTCCGCATTGTTTCCGTTTTGTGTCGCGCAAATGGATGTTTGCGAAAGGGTGCTGAAATATGTCTGTTGCAAAGATCATCGAGATTTCCAGCACGTCGAAGAAAGGTTTCGAAGATGCAATTGAAAAAGGCATCGCCCGGGCCTCGAAAACCATCAAGAACGTCGCTGGTGCCTGGGTGAAGGAACAGGCTGTCGCTGTCGAGGATGGCAAGGTCACCAGCTACCGGGTGAACCTGATGGTCACCTTCGTTCTCGACGACAAGAACGATCAGATTGACGCCTGACTGACCAGAGGGAGTGATTGTAAATGGTCGATAAATCCGCTTTCACGGATGAGGAATGGCGCCTGATCTTGGCCAGCCCGATGCTGGCCGGCATGGCCGTGACTTTGGCCGATCCCAGCGGCATCTTCGGCACGATGAAGGAAAGTTTTGCGGGGGCCGGCGCGCTTTTGACTGCCAAGAAGGATGCGGGCGCCAACGCCATCGCCAAGGCCATTGCCGCCGATTTCGACACCCCCGCGGGGCGCACCGTGGCGCGCGACGGCATCAAGGCCGATCTCAAGGGCAAATCTCCCGCCGAGATGAAGGCCAAGGCGCTGGACGGCCTGCGTCAGGTCAACGCCATCCTGTCCGCGAAGGCCCCCGACGACGCGCCCGGCTTCCGCGCGTGGCTCAAGGACATCGCCAAGAAGGCGGCCGAAGCCTCGACCGAGGGTGGTTTCCTTGGCTTCGGCGGCGTGCGGGTCAGCGAGGCCGAGAAGGCGACGCTTGCCGAACTCCACACCGCGCTCTCTTGAAACGGAATTTATGGCTGGTCTGACCGGCTTTTTTTTCTGAAACAGCCGTCTGGAAGGAATGGCGATGGATATAATGAAGATGGTCACTGGTGCTGTGACCCCGATGTTGGCGGCCAAGGTGGCAACCACACTTGGTGTTCCCGAAGGCGTGGTCCGCAAGGTCATGGCTGTCGGTCTTCCGGTGATCCTTGCGTCACTCATCAAGCGGGGATCGACCGCGGGTGGCATGGATGCGATCAGCGCAGCCCTTGGCGGCATGGGGAAAAATCCGCTTGATGGGCTCAGCAAGGCCCTTGGGGGCGACGCCGCTCATGTAACCGGCGCGGCGCAGGAAGGGTCCGACATGCTCGGCTCGCTGCTTGGGGTTGGCGCGGCCGGTGGCCTGTCCAAGACGCTTGCAAGCTATGCGGGGGCCGACGCAAAGGCGGCTGGACCCTTGCTCGGGCTTTTGGGATCGGCGGCGCTTGGCGGCTTGAAAACTGCGGCGGATGATCAGGGGCTGGATGCCGCGGGCGTGATGCGCCTGCTCGGAACCCAGAAGGATCAGATCAACGCGGCCATTCCCGCGGACCTCGGCCGCATGCTCAGCACCTCGGGCTTGCTGCCGCAAGCCGCCGACG
>JBGSJU010000559.1:0-2407 GCA_041741655.1 Rhodobacterales bacterium | reverse complement strand
GCCGGCCAAAGCGGATGTTTTCGCGGGCGGACGCGGCAAAGATCACCGGGTCCTGCGGCACGATCGCGATGGCCTGACGGAAATCGGCGCGCGCCATGTCGCGCAGGTCGATCCCGTCCAGCGTGACGCGACCCTGCTGCGGGTCGTAGAACCGCAGGATCGACTGGATGATCGTGGTCTTGCCCGCACCCGACGGGCCCACAAGCGCCACGGTCTGTCCCGGTTCGATCACCAGATCGACATGGTCCAGCGCCGGCGTTTCGGGCCGCGACGGGTAGTGCAGCGTGACGTTTTCGAACGCGATGCGGCCTGCGACGGGGCGCGGCAGGGCGCGCGGGGCGCCCGGGTCCTGCACCGCATCCTCGGCCTGCATCAATTCGACCAGCCGTTCGGTGGCCCCCGCCGCGCGCTGCAATTCGCCCCAGATTTCCGACAGCGCGGCGACGCCCCCCGCCACCATCACCGAATAGATGACGAACTGGATCAGCGCGCCCGCCGTCATGTCACCCGCCCGCACGTCATGCGCGCCGATCCACAACACGCCGACGATACCGGAAAACACCAGTAAGATGACGATCACCGTCATCGCCGCCCGCGTGGTGATCCGCCGCCGCGCCGAGGAAAAACTTTCCTCGGTCACGCGGGCAAACCGCGCCTGCGCGCCCGCCTCGCCGGTAAAGGCCTGCACCGTCTGCACCGATGACAGTGCTTCGGACGCGTTGCCCGATGATTGCGCGATCCAGTCCTGATTTTCGCGGCTCAGGCCGCGTAACCGACGCCCCAGCACCAGAATGGGCACGATCACCGCCGGCACGATCAGCAACACCAGCCCGGTCAGTTTTGCCGAGGTCAGCAGCATCAGGATCAATCCGCCGACAAGGATCAGCGCATTGCGCAGCGCGACCGAAATCGATGATCCCAGAACCGACAGGATCAGCGTGGTGTCGGTCGTGATGCGCGACAGCACCTCGCCCGTCATCACCTTTTCATAAAACGCGGGCGACAGGCTGATGACCCGGTCGAACACCGCCTTGCGGATATCGGCCACGACGCGTTCGCCCAGACGCGTCACCAGCGCATAGCGCAGCCCGGTGCCAAGGGCCAATAGCGCGGCAATCCCCAGCGCCGCCCCGAAATACCGGTCCAGCAGCGCATCATCGCCCGCGCCGAAATTGTCCACCACCCGCCGCACCGCCAAGGGCAGCACCAGCGATATCGCCGCCGTCAGCACCAGCGCCGCCCCTGCCCCCGCAACCAGCCCAAGATAGGGCGACAGGAACGGACCCAAGGCGCGCAAGGCGCCGATCCGCCGCGATTTGGCGCGTTCGGCGTTGGAAGGGGATGTATCGGTCATGCGCGCCGTCCTCCGTCATTCGGCTTGCCGTTCTTAGGCATCAAGGCGGGCAAGGGCAAGCGCCGGGGTGCGGCAGGGCCGGTCCTCGCTGGGTGCAACGTGGGGTGCAGGGGCGGCGCGACAAGCCCGCGACCCAAGGCAACGGTCCTGCGCCGGCGCGTTCCGCATCCATCATCGCAGGGTGTCGCGCGCGGATTGATCGAAGGTGCTGCGGGATATATGGAGCGGGCGGCGGGAATCGAACCCGCGTCTCTTGCTTGGAAGGCAAGGGTCTTACCATTACACAACGCCCGCACGTCGCGTGCTGTAGCGCGGGAAAACGCCATGACGCAAGCAGTTTCGCAAGGGGTCTGATCGCGGGGTTTCCCTTGGGCATACCGGCGAAGCAGGGTCATTTGGCCAAACGGATTTGGCCGCATGGCCATGGCCTTGCCGATCAGGGCAGGTACGGCGCGGCGGTCCCACGCATGGGATATGCCCAATTTCAGCCATAATCCGACTGTAAACCGATTGCCATGAATACCGGGTGGGGCCGATTCGTGGATGTAATGAAAATGCTGCGTAAATTTGTCTTTGCTTTGGTTGGTCTCGCCGCAATGGTGCCATCTTTCGGCGCGGCAGGCGATCAGTATGTGGTCATCACGGACCTCGGGTTCTTCCCGCAGGTCAGCTATATCCAGCCCGGCGACACGGTTTATTTCGAAAATTCCACCGAAGTTTCGCATGAACTGGCCGGCGGTCAGGAAGATGACGGCGCGTGGACCCTGTCTGTTCCGGCCAACACGACGGCATCGCTGACGGTCACAGAGGGACTGGGCCTGACCTACAACAGCGCCAATGCCCCGCTGGAAGCCGCCGAACTGAGCTTCGATGCACCGCCAGAGGCCGCACAGGCGGATTGATCCGCCGGTTGCTGCTGCGGGATCACTGCGGGCTATGGGTTCATGCCGCTGCCATCCGTGGCCAGCGGCTGGACCAGTTCAGCCCCCCGCGCGCGGTTGGAATTGACCGCGGTTCCGACGCGCCACAGGCGCAGCCGGTCGGTTGCACCCG
>JBGSJU010000558.1:0-10406 GCA_041741655.1 Rhodobacterales bacterium | reverse complement strand
GGCTGTCGTTGCGCGCGCGGGGCGTGAACAGTGGCGGCGGGGCGGACCGCGGACGCGCGTCTTCCGACACCAACCGCCGGATCGACGCCAGAACATCCTCGATATCGACATTCGTCATCGGTTCGGACATGCGCGCCGCCTCACGTGTTCAGTCGCCCCGGTTGCAGGATAGACAAACTGCACCGATACCTCAACCGATAGCGCCGATTTTACTCTTTAGACAGAGACTTCAGCACGCGGTCCAGCTGCTGCCCCTGTTTGGACCGGTTCAGCGGGGCCGATTTGACCAGATTGTAATAGACAGTGGGATCGTAGGTTGGCACCTGCAGCTTCAACGCCTCGGCGGTCAGCAGACCCATGGACGACAACAGGCTGTAATAGGCGATGATTTCGTTCGCGGACGCGGCAATCTGGCTGGCCAGCGCATCCAGCAATTCCTGTTCCGCATCCAGCACGTCCAGCGTGGTGCGTGCACCCAGCGTCGCCTCTTCGCGCACCCCCTGAAATGCAACGCGGGCCGCGCGGATCTGTTCTTCGGAGGCCACTCGGGCGGCGCGCGACACCATCACCTGCGCCCATGCCGTACCTACGCCCTGCGCGATCTGTTCGCGCACCGCATGCAGGTTGCCGCGCGCCGCGTCGACCCGCGCCAGCGCCTGACGTTGCAGCGCATCGATGCGACCGCCCTGATAGATTGGTCCCGTTGCCTCGACGCCCACGGACCCGCCGTTCGAGAAGTTGTCGCTGGCAAACTGGTCCGTCACCCCGTAGCGCCCGGTCAACCGGACCGACGGCATCACGGATTGACGGGCTGCCCGCAAGGCCAGTTCGGCGGCGCTGATTTCATGTCCGGCCTGCAGCATCGACGGATGGCCACGCAAGGCCACCGATTTCGCGGCATCGGGCGACGAGGCCGGCATGTCGCGGCGGCTGGGCGTGACCAGATTGCCCGGGCTGCGGCCAACTGCGGCGCGGAAATCCTCGATCGCGATGGCAACGTCCCCTTGGGCCTGTGCCAGACCGGACCGGGCCGCGGCCAACCGGGCCTCGGTCAGGGCGACATCGGTACGCGTGACTTCGCCCACTTCGAAACGGTCATTCGCCGCGCGCAGTTCCTCGCTCAGCACCCGCACGTTGTTCTGGCGCAATCCGACCGTTTGCGTGCTGGCCGTCACATTCATGTAGGCCTGAACGGCGGTCAGCAGAACGCGCTGTTCGACGCCACGCAGCGCCTCGCGGGTGGCCAGCACGCTTTCCTTGGCACGTTCGATGCCAAGGATCGTGCGCCCGGCATCCCACAGCAGCAATTCCATCGCCAGACCGAGGGTCAGTTCGTTTGTCCCCGTGCCGCGCACCAAGCCAAAGGTCTGGTTGCTGCGCGAAGTGCCGAACTGGCGGGTGAAATCCGTGGTCCAGTTGAGGATGGGCCGCAAGGCGGAAAACTGCACTGCCACCTCGTCATCGGCGACCCGCAGCAGCGCCCGGTTCTGTTCCAGAAGCCCCGAGTTGCGATAGGCATCCGCCAGCGCATCCGCAAGTGTTTCCGCCCCAACCACAGCCGGCGCCAAGGCCAGCGCCGCGCCCGCAACCATGCCACGCAGTGATCGTCCGAAAGTGCCAAACACCATGTCAGTTTCCTTGTCGCGGGCTTTGCCGCGGGGTTTTGCCGTTCCGTGGCGATGTCATCAAAGTGTAAAGGCATGGTGACGTTCGAAGCCCGGCAGGACCGGCGCCGTTGCATCAAAGGCGGCCCGCCAGGACATCTTGCCGTCAATCCGGTAACCGACCCGTGCCGTGCCTGCGCGCCCTTCCATGAAAATGCACACAATGCGTCCGCCTTCCTTGATCTGGGTAAGGATTGCATCGGGGACCTGTTCCACGCCACCTTCCACCAGAATGGCGTCGAACGGCGCGTGCCGGGCATCGCCGGCGGCCAAGGGTCCGGTGACCACGGCGACATTGTCGACGCCCTGCTGGCCCAGAATGACCTCGGCCTCATCCGCCAGCGCCGCGATTTCTTCCAACGCGACCACCGCCTGCGTCATGCGCGCCATCACCGCCGCGCCATAACCAAGCCCGGCCCCCAGATGCAGCACCAGTTCGTCGGGCTGCACGTCGAGCACTTCCAGCATCTTGGCAAAGCTGCGCGGGTCCAGCATGACCCGGCCTTCGCCAAGCATGATGTGATCACCGACATAGGCGGCTTCACGTTTCTCGGCCGGCACGTATTCTTCGCGTGGCACCGCCAGCATGGCTGCGATGACCGGGTATTTCGTGACATCAGACGGGCGCACCTGCGTGTCGACCATGATGGTGCGTCGCATTGAGAAGTCAGTCATTTTGGCAAACTCACCGCTTGATTTCGGCCTCGCTGCGCATCGTGTCACAAGCTGGCGGCGGCGGCAACACGCGAACCGCCGCATCCCGATGGCCGATGATCCGCAATGTGACGCAGACGCGGCAACCCGCTTGCGGCACCCGCGCGGATGGGGTAATCACCCCACACCTCCGGCGGCGAGTTGGCGGAGAGGTTACGCACCGGATTGCAAATCCGTGAAGATCGGTTCGATTCCGATACTCGCCTCCATAATCCAAGACAACATGTTGAATTTTCGGTCTTGTCATCAGAACGCAGGCTGCGGCCTGAATCCTCCGCGCCGGATTTTGCGACGGGTTGCTACCAGCGGCTTGGACGGCATTGATGAAAAGCGTCTCAAACGAACGCTTAACGGGTTGCAGCCCCTGTGAAGCAGGTTCCGGCAGAATCCCGATGATGGGCTCTTGCGTTCGTCTTGTTCGCTTGATGGTTCGTCCCGTCAGCGGGTCAGACTTCATCGCGGACGGGACAAAACATTCGTCGCAGGTCAATCCGGCTGCAGGGCTTGAAGCGGCGTCCCGGGGACCTAGACCCTGCTACGACGGGCGTGCCGTTTCCGGTTTTTCGTGATGTTCAGACACGACGTTGAAGTCTGGCGCCTGCAGTTGTCCGATGGCGGCAAAAATCCGTCTGGTTTCGGCCATCTCTTGGCCGATCTGGACGGCAATCTTGCCGCGCTCCATACCCGCCTCTGCTGTTGCATCCTCATCGTCACGAGACAGTTCGAGTACAAGTTTCGAACATGCAGCCGTAAATGCCCCGACCGCATGCTCCAGCCTCAGATAGGCATCATCAACGTAGCGATTGAACCCGTCGAAAGCGTTGACCTGCGCCGACAAGGAGCGCCCCGTTTCGAGCAGTTGCCCTTCTTGCGGCAGGTCGCTTGCGGCGCGAGCTTGCGCCGAGATCTGGGAAAGACGTTCCTTGGAACGGGTGGCCAGAACCGCCTGAAATCGTGCCTCGCTCCTCAGAGACGCCACCTTTCGCGCCAATGCGACAATCTGATCGAGCCAGTCATCAACGCGAGGCATCAGTGCAGTGACCTTTCTGGCGTGAGTGCGATGGGTGCTGGCTTCTGCTTCGGACAATCTTGCACGAAATTCGATTGCAAGCCGTGCCAGCCGTGCGGTTTCGGCATCATTGCGCATTTCATCGCCGAACTCTTGGATCAGGATGGTGCGCCATAGATCGCTTTCGTTTGATCGGTCGCGAAAGTCGAACACGGCTTTGCTCAATGTAATGCCTGCCCCCAGGGCCAGCACTAGTTCCCACGTTCCTGAATTCAGCAATCCACGGAACTCTCCGACAAAACACGCCACCGCGACAATGCCCGTTGCCCCTATCATAAACGCGGTTGCAGTGTTCGTGAGTGCAGCCTCGATCCTTGCAGCGCGGAGTTTCCGTTGCCATTTGTCGCCGGCCCGTTCGGCACCGCCCCGTGGCATCTTACTGCTCGGCCGATATCTTCAGATAGGTTGCGTCGATGGAAGCGGGGTCCGCGGTAAACAGAACACCATTGGTCTCTTGGGCCAGCCGTCGCAACAATTCGATATCCGTGTCGCCGCCAAAGGAAATCACATACATCTTGGGGCCATCCTGTCCTTCCGCCCCGGTTCCAAGACAGGTCTGGAACATCCGCGTTTCCGACACTTGGTTCATGGTGTCCTCGCCGTCAGACAACAGCACGATGCCGTAAAGACGGTTGTCAGACGCTATGCGATCCTTGGCCTGTTCCTCGGCAACCATGCGCGTCGCCTCGCAGATCGCGCCGTGCAGGTTGGTGCCGCCCTCTGCGAGAAGCGACGATACCCGCTGTGTCGTCGCCTCACCGACGTCCTTGACTGCCGCGATCTGCTGCAAGAGGTCAACCGTGTTTGAAAACGTCACCAACCCGACCCGGTCGCGCGGATCAAGTCTGCGCAGGAACGCCGCCGTCGCGGTCGTGGCTGTGCCGATCCGATTGTCTGTCTGCATGCTGCCCGATGTGTCGACGACCAGCACGACCGTTGCCTTGCGTTTGGTGTTCAGGAACTGGTCGATGATCGACTCGGACACGTCGGGTCCGGGAATTTCGAAATCCGGCACCGTGATACGGCTGGCCTCAGGGCTTGTGCCATTTTCCAGCGTCAGAAGCGGCCCCAGTGGCGTGGCCGGGCCCAAAGGCCGGACATAGTGCTTGCCCGCTTCGGCCTGCATCGTGTCGGACTTCAGAAAGTCGAGGAAAAGCTGCGCGGCCTCGGCCTCTTCGTCACTGACCCAGTGCGCGCCATCAAGGATGCAGTAGGGCTGGTCGCTCCAGAACGTGCCCTCCTGCGGAAAGACAAACACGAGCGGCCAGCGCAGTTCGGCTTTCCGTTCTGCATTGAAGCGCACGGTTCCCTCTTCGAAGGCAGACGTCGCATGCAGGAAAGACGGGCCGAAGCTGGCCATGTTGTTCAGAAGATCCGTCGTGATCATACCGTACTTTGCGGTGTTCTGCGCCAGTGCCGCCAGCCCGGCTTCAACTTCCGGGGCATAGATGTCGTCTGATGTTATGTTGTCTGTCTTTCCGGAAATCGCGTAAATGACGGACGCAAGGAAAAGCAAGCCGGCGCTGGAATACTGCGGATGTGTATGACCAAGCCGTAAGCGCCCCCATTCCGGATGGCCGTGCGATGCCCACCCCTGCGGATCGTTGGCGAGCGCAATCAGCTCTGCCCAGCTGATGGGATCGTCTGGCCAACCCAATGCCTCGGCCATCGGGCGCCACATGGCCAATCCGACCGGGGTCAAGACAGTGGGTTCGCAGGCTTTCGAAATGATTGGGGTCTGGTTTTCGCGGTTCCAGCGTTCATTGAGTTGGTCGATCCAAGTCGTTTCGCCCGGGCTCCAGACAACAGGCTGAAGTCTCTGGCTTGCTATTCCCAGCATTGATTCGCCAGACAGAACGTTCTGAACGGTAATTTCGATCTTTTTTCCGGACGAAGTGCGCACGTCGGCTGCGGCAAACGCGGCCTTCGCCGCGTCGAGCCAGCGCTGTTTTGTCACCGCACTGGCGATCGTCAATGACACCGGCGGGTTCAGATTTCCCGGCCGAAGATCGGGCAATCGCAGGGCTGTGTCGCGCAGCCCGAAGGACATAATTGACCCGCCGATCACCGCCGCGCCCGCAATGATTGCAAGAAAGTTCCGGCGTCCCGATTTCATGGCGACCTCCACCCATGAAGATATCAGGCAGGTCAGCGCTCCAGCAAACAATTTCCGAGCTTGGAAAAGAATATCTGGCTCAGCCAGTCAAAAACAAAAAGTCCGCATGACCTAACAGGATTGATACCCGGGTCACGGCGCAACTGCGACCAGCTGCGATCCCGCCCGTGAACCGATGAAAGCAGGCCGCCGCCCTGTTACGAGCGAAAGTGCATGCACAGGATGATACCCCCGCTCGCCAAAACTCCATGAAACGGACCCAGACCAAGCAGGCTATCCCTTGGGCGCTTCCAACCTGAATGGAGCATCGGGCTCTATTGCTGGTCGTCGCGTGGACGTGTGAACCGCCAAGGCGGAAAGCAGGTGATGACCATGGCTGCATGCGACGGCTGTTGTGATTGCCTGAATTTTGGGCACCTCCTGCAACGTAGCTATGATGTCGGGCGTTTGTTTTGGATTCTGTCCAAACCCTTGCCGCGCAACATGGCCCTGATTATGCATCATTCTGCACCTGCATATATGCCGAAACGAATTATTTGCATACCAGCCATAACTTGAACGCATAACTAAGTCCCTAGCGACTCACCGGGCAAACTGACACTAACTGCTTGTTTTTCAACCGTCTGGGAACAACAGCAAATCATGGACGATGCAGGCGCTGCATCCTTTGCCATCGGTCGTCGTGCGGTCCTGGCAGGTGCCGGCGGCCTTGCGATGCTGCACTGCGGCTTTGGCGCTGCCGGGCCGGCGCAAGCCCAGACCGACCAGACCACACCCGGCACCGAACCCTTTGATTTCGAATGGCTGACCGCGCGGATGCAGGCGTTGGCCACTGAACCCGCCGTGGCGCCGGACCGTCCCGAGGGGTTCTTTTCCAGCTTCGATTATGACGATTACCGGGCGATCAACTTTGATCCAGCCCGTGGGCGCTGGTCTGATACCGGCGGGCCGTTCCGGTTGCAGGCGTTTCATCTGGGCTGGCTGTTTGCCGAACCGGTCCGCATCTTCGATGTTGTGGACGGACAGGCCACGCCGCTGGAATTTTCCACCGCGGATTTCCTGTATTACGACCGCGTCCGCGATCGCGTCCCGGCCGCAACCGGACTGCCCGGTGTCGCGGGCTTTCGCCTGAGCGGCCCGTTGAACCGCCCCGACGTCCGCGATGAAATCATCGCCTTCCTTGGTGCGAGCTATTTCAGGGCATTGGGGCGTGGCACGACCTATGGCCTGTCGGCCCGCGGCATGGCCATCGACACGGCGCTTGGCCGGCCCGAGGAATTCCCCCGGTTTTCGCAGTTCTGGGTGCAACGCCCGGGCACCGCGGACGCCAGCGTGACCATCTATGCCGCACTGGAAAGCGCCAGTTGCACCGGGGCCTACCGGTTCGTGGTGCGTCCGGGTGCTGATACGGTCATGGATGTGACGGCCCGGTTGTTCTTTCGCCACGAGGTTGGCCAGCTGGGCATGGCGCCCTTGACCTCGATGTTCCTGTATTCGGAAAAGAACCGCGCCGGCTACGATGATTATCGCCCCAACGTGCACGACAGCGACGGCCTGATGATCCGCCGCCGCGACGGGGATGTGATCTGGCGTCCGCTGAACAATCCGCCGCGTCTGAGCGAGTCCTGGTTTGTCGAAGAGAACCCGTTGGGGTTTGGCCTGATGCAACGCGACCGCGCTTTTGAAAGCTATCAGGATGCCAGCGCCCATTACGAACGCCGGCCATCGGCGTTTGTGGAACCGGTGTCAGACTGGGGCAAGGGGGCGGTGCGTCTGGTGGAATTGCCGACCGACAGCGAAGCGAATGACAATATCGTGGCCTTCTGGGTGCCAGAGGTCCCGGCGGCACCGGGGCAACGCCATGATTTCGCTTACCGTCTGCATTGGGGGGCGCTGCCGCCCGACCCCGGTAGCGATCTGGCCCATGTCCGCGAAACCCGGTCCGGTGCCGCCGGTGTGGCGGGCGCGGACCGCAACCCCGATGCACGGAAATTTGTCGTCGATTTCGCGGGCGGCCTGCTTGCGGCACTTTCCGCCGATGCACAGATCACGCCGAAAGTTACCGCGACAGGTGGTGAAATTATCAGTATGACGCTGTCGAAGATCGACGGGTCCGGTGATTGGCGATTGGTGATCGACGTGGCGGCCCCGGCCGGCGCGATCGTGGAACTGAGCGCGCATATCGCCGGGTTCGATCGGAAACTGACTGAAATGTGGCTTTATCAATGGGTGAAGCAATGAATGTGCCTCTGCGTCCGACGGCTTGGCCTGCTAACGCAGACCCGGTGATGTCGTCGTTGCCACCGGTGGCGCCACCGATTGCGCCCTTGGCGATGCCGAAACAAGTGCTGACCCCGGCGCGGTTGGGCGTGGTCCACGTGCTTGCCGACTGGATAGTGCGGATCTGGCCGGGTCTGCGACCCGCGGGCTGACCGGATTGGATCACGCGCCACAGCGCGCTGCGCACCATGAGGCCCGGGCGCTGGCGTTGACCCTCAGCCTGCTGGCTGCGGCAGCGGCGGCCATGGTATTTCAGGTTTACGGCGCCGCGGACGGGTTGGACCCGGTCGATTATGTGCGCAGCGGGTTGATCCTCTTGTCCACATGGTGGCTGGCGTGGGGCGCGGCGCAGGCCCTGCTTGGGCTGACCACCCGCCCCCGTCCAACGACCCGCAGCACCGCCCCCATTCTGGGGCGTACGGTCGTCCTGATGCCGGTCTATAACGAAGACCCGCGGGTGACCTTCGCCCGGGTCGCGGCGATGGATGCCTCGGTCACGGCCATCGGCGATCCGGCCGTCGTGGATTTTGTCATTCTGTCGGACACCCGCAGCGAGGCGATCGCCGCACAGGAAACCGCGTGGTTCGACCGTCTGGTCAGCGACCGCGCCGGCGCCGGGCGGATGTTCTACCGCCGACGGCCGCTGAACACCGGGCGCAAGGCCGGCAATATCGAGGACTTCATCGCCACCTCCGGCGCGGCCTGGGATTACGCGGTCATCCTTGATGCCGACAGCCTGATGGACGGCGCCACCATTCTGGAAATGATCCGCCGGACCGAGGCCGACCCCCGGCTTGGCCTGTTGCAGACCCTGCCCCGCGTGGTGCGCGCCCGGTCGCGCTTTGGCCGCGCGATGCAGTTTTCCGCCGGGTTCCATTCGCTGATTTTCGCCCGCGGTCAGGCCGCGATGCAGGGCCGCACCGGGCCGTTCTGGGGCCATAACGCCATCATCCGCATACGTGCCTTTGCCGAAAGCTGTGGCCTCCCCGAACTGCCGGGCCGGCCCCCGTTTGGCGGACCGATCCTGTCGCATGATTATGTCGAGGCGGCGCTGCTCGCGCGTGCGGGCTGGACGGTGCGGCTGGATACCGATCTGGACGGCTCCTACGAGGAAGGCCCGGAAAACATCGTCGATCACGCCAAACGCGACCGCCGCTGGTGCCAGGGCAACCTGCAACATTCCAAACTGTTGTTCGCGCCGGGGCTGAAACTGTGGTCACGTTTCGTGTTCTTTCAGGGCATCTTTGCCTATATCGCGCCGGTGTTCTGGCTGGCCTTCATGCTGGCCTCGGTCGCGGCGGTGTTCTGGGCACATCAACCGGATTACTTCCCGCAGGAAAACTGGCCGATCCCGGTTTTCCCGGTCGATCAGCGGTCCAAGGCGGTCGGGCTGGCGCTGGGGATCTTCGGCCTGCTGATCCTGCCGAAACTGGCGATTGGCATCAGTGCGATCTGGAACGGACGCGGGCCGGGGTTCGGCGGCGCGGCAATGGCGCTGCTGTCGGTGCTGGCGGAACTGCTGCTGTCCACCGTCGTGGCCCCGGTGCTGCTGGCGTTTCAGACCCGATCGGTGTTGCAGGTGCTGCTGGGGCGTGATGGTGGGTGGCCGCCGAACAATCGCGGCGATGGCAGCCTGACCCTGTCCGAGGCTTGGGCCGCATCCGGCTGGATCAGCCTGTGGGGGGTGGTCAGCCTGATTTCGGCACATCTGCTGGCGCCGTCGCTGACGCTGTGGTTGCTGCCTGTGACCTTGCCGATGATCGCCGCGCCGTGGATCATCACGATCACATCGCAACCCAGCCGGTCGCGGGTATTCAAGGTGCCCGAGGAGCGGGCGCTGCCCGATATTCTGGCGCGGCACGACGCGGTTCTGGCCGACTGGCCGGAAACGGCATGAAAAAGGCCCCGCGCTGCGGGGCCTGTCTCCGCAGTTCAGACTGGTCAGGCCGCCGCGACCGCGCGGCGCGTCAGCACGCCCACCAGATGCGCGCGGTAGGCCGCGGTGCCATGCAGGTCGGTGATCATGCCATCCGCATCCGGGGCCATGCCGGCAATCGCGCTGGCGGCGAAATTCGCCGACAGGGCATCTTCGGCCTCGATCCAGCGGAACACGCCCTGTTCCGCCGCCCCTGTCACCGCCACCCGCACGCCATCGGCATAGCGCGCCACAAACACCCCGGTCAGGGCAAAGCGGGACGCGGGCTGTTCGAACTTGATATAGGCGGCCTGCATCGGCACGGGGAACCGGACCTCGGTGATGATTTCGCCGGGTTCCAGCGCGGTGGTGAACATGCCCTGGAAATAGTCATCCGCCGCGATGTGCCGCGTGTTGGTCACGATGGTCGCCCCGGACGCCAACACCGCCGACGGATAGCAGGCCGCCGGATCGTTGTTGGCGACCGACCCGCCGATGGTGCCGCGATTGCGCACCGCCGGATCGCCGATCCCCATCGCCAGTTTCGCCGCCGCGAACCCTCCGTCCTTGTCCAAAGCCTTGCCCAACGCCGAAGCGGGGATGATCGGTTCGAACAGGACACAGGCGCGCAGCAGCATCAATTCGTTC
>JBGSJU010000557.1:0-9037 GCA_041741655.1 Rhodobacterales bacterium | reverse complement strand
AGCGCACCGCGCAGATGGTCGCCGGGACTGGGGATCAACGGGCCTGCATCGCGCGACAGCGGCACGCGCGGGTCGCGGCCCGCTTGGGTTTCCAGTAGCGCCGCCAGATCGCGGGGGGACCGCGCCATCGGACCCAGCGTCGCCAAGGTGTGCATGAACACATCGCCCACCGGATCGTTCGGCACCAGACCCCATGTCGGGCGGTGGCCATAGACGTTGTTCCACCCGGCGGGGTTGCGCAAGCTGCCCATCATGTCGGACCCGTCCGCGATGCAGACGTGCCGCATCGCCAACGCCACCGCCGCGCCGCCCGAAGATCCGCCCGCCGACCGGGTCAGGTCATAAGGGTTGCGCGTCGCGCCATGCACCGGGTTGAAGGTGTGACTGCCCAGCCCGAATTCCGGCGTGTTGGTCTTGCCGATGAACAGCACGCCCGCATTCCGCATCCGTCCGATCACCAGATCATCGGCGGGGGCCATGAAATCCTTGAACAGGGGCGACCCCCAGGATGTGCGCAACCCCGCGACATTGGCCAGATCCTTGACCGCAACGGGGATGCCATGCAGCCAGCCCTTGCGCGGGGCCGCATCCGCCGCGCGTGCCGCGTCCAGCAGGGTGTCGGGGTCCGGCATCGCCACAATGGCGTTGACCGCCGGGTTCGTGGCCTTGATCCGCGCCAGCGTCGCCTGCATCAATTCCACAGCCGACACCTCGCGCGTGGCCAAGGCCGCCGAAATCTCCAGCGCGTCGCGGTTCAGAATATCGTCCATCATGCCCCCCGTTTTGCCGCCAGATTGGGCGGGGCAGGGCATGGGTGCAAGGGGTTAACCCGCGTTCGCCTCGGCCCGCGATTTGCCGGCCACGTCCAGCGCCAGCGTGGCGGCCATGAAGCCGTCGATGTCACCGTCCAGCACGCCCTGCGTGTCCGAGGTTTCATAGCCGGTGCGCAGGTCCTTCACCATCTGGTAGGGCTGCAACACATAGGACCGGATCTGGTTGCCCCAGCCCGCGTCGCCCTTGGCCTCGTGGGCGGCGTTGATGGCCGCGTTCCGCTTGTCCAGTTCCATCTGATACAACCGCGATTTCAACGCCTTCATGGCGATATCGCGGTTCTGGTGCTGGGATTTTTCCGATGACGTCACCACGATGCCGGACGGAAAATGCGTGATCCGCACGGCGGAATCCGTCTTGTTCACGTGCTGGCCGCCCGCGCCGGTGGACCGGTAGGTGTCGATGCGGATATCCTTGTCCTGCACGTCGATCTCGATGTTGTCATCCACCACCGGATAGACCCAGACCGAGGTAAAGGACGTGTGCCGCCGGGCCGCCGAATCATAGGGCGAAATGCGCACCAGCCGGTGCACGCCGGACTCCGATTTCAGCCAGCCATAGGCATTGTGGCCGGAAATCTTGTAGGTGATCGACTTGATCCCGGCCTCTTCGCCATAGTTGACCGACTGGATTTCCACCTTGTAGCCCTTGCGTTCGGCCCAGCGGGAATACATCCGCGCCAGCATCGACGCCCAGTCGCAACTTTCGGTGCCGCCCGCGCCCGCGTTGACTTCAAGGAAAGTGTCGTTGCCATCGGCCTCGCCGTTCAACAGCGCCTCCAGCTCCTTCTCGGCCGCCAGTGCCTGCAACGCCTTCAGCGCCGCTTCGGCCTCGGCCACCACGCCCTCGTCGTCCTCCATCTCGCCCAGTTCGATCAGATCGACATTGTCCTGCAGATCCTGTTGCAGCTTCCGCACCGCGGTGAAGGCGTCCAGCAGCATCTGCCGTTCGCGCATCAGCTTCTGCGCCTTTTCCGGATCGTTCCACAGGGACGGATCCTCGACCCGCGCGTTGAATTCTTCCAGCCGATGCGGCGCGCTGTCCCAATCCATGCGCTGTTTCAACAGCGTGATGGATTTCTCGATCTCGGCAACGGTGTTCTGGGCCTCGGCGCGCATTGGTCAGTCCTGCAAACATGGCTGGCAATCATTCAGACCGGCGTGATACCCGACCCGCGCCCATGGAGCAAGAGAGGCGCCCTAGCGGAACGCGTCGTCGGGCCGCAACAGGCGCCGATGATAGGGCAACAGATCCTCGATCCGGCAATATCCTGCCGCCCGCGCCGCCTGCATCACACGGGCCCGGTCCACCCCCAGATGTTCATAGACCATGCGGGTGACCCGCTGGCAGGAGATGTTTTCGCGGCTGGTGCGGGCGACGTAACCGTCCCAGAAATTGTTCTGGAACGCGGTGACGCGGGACAGGAAATTGAACGATCCGGTATTTGACCCCCGCCGTGCGATCAACAGCGCCACGCCATCCTCCTGCGTCATCGCAAATCCCCGGAATTCACGGGTTGCTGCATCCTGCGGCATGCCCTGTTCTGCCATTGCGGCGCGCGCCTCGTAACCGCGGACAAAGGTGTTCGTGCCTTCGCGGAACACCAGAACCAAACCTTGGATGAACCGGGCCTGATCGGTGAAACTGCGTCGCGAAAACCGGTAGAACCCCGATGGCAGCGTGGCCTCGGCCACTATGGATGCGGCCGTGCCAAAGCAGGGATCGGTGAACGGATGCGCCAGCAACGCCGTATCGGGCTGGATCAGATCGGCCACCGGTTCCAGCAGGATGCGCGCATCGACACCGAAAAACGTGCAGATCCGATACAGCACATCCGGGCGCGGAAAACTGTCCCCCGCCAGATAGCGGTTGAACTGGGTGCGGTTGATATCCAGATCCCGACACAGCGCCGCCACCGACGGATACCGCGTGACAAGGTGGCGCAGATTTGCGCCGAACATGCCGCGCAACTGGGCCGGATGGGCGGGGCGCGGGATCTGAGACGTGGTTCTGGCCAAGGCATGGTCCTGTGGGTTACGTCGAAAGATATCATCGGCGTGTGATCGTTGTCTGGCGCAAAAAATTCTGCATCGTTGCGTTTGTCATCTATGCGATGCCAAATGGCATCTGTCCAGACGCGGATAAGCGTCACTGCCGTTTTGATCCTGCCACAAAAACAACAGCGCGCGCACAAGACTGCCGGATGGGCATTGTTGAACAATTCAATAGTTTGTTTGTATTGTTTAACGGGGACTTGGACCATGTATGGCGTTGTACTCTGGAGCGATCAGACCGATGGCAAGGCAGTGATCTGGTGCGAGGATCACGGCGATCTGGCCTATTTCAACGGGGCGCTGGATGGCGCAAGAATGCCTGACATGGATGCGGGCGATCTGGTGCAATTTGATCTGTGGCAGGATGCCCGCGTGCGGCGGGCGACCAATCCACGCCTTGTGGCCAATCAGCACTATGCCGGATTGGCCGATGGGCTGGTGCAGAACGCCAGCCACATGCCGCAACGCAAGTCTGCGCCGCGCGCCCTGACCGGCCGGGTGATTTCATTCGCGGCCGCCGCCCAGCGCCGGATGGCGGATCGCCGGGTGATGGGCTGACCCAGCACCCGGCAATCGGGTTTAGCGGCCTGCGCCCGGGTCAGCCTCCGCGGGCCAGCGCCGCAACGCCGGTGCGTGCCACCTCTTTCAATCCCAGGGGCCGCATCAGGTCGGCAAAGGCGTCGATCTTGTCCGGCGGGCCGGTCAGTTCGAACACGAAACTCGACAGGGTCGAATCAACCACCTTGGCGCGAAAGATATCCGCCAACCGCAGTGCCTCGACCCGGTTGTTGCCTTCGCCTGCCACCTTCAGCAGCGCCAGTTCGCGTTCCACGCTGCGGCCTTCGACGGTCAGGTCATGCACCTCGTGTACCGGCACGATGCGGCCCAGTTGCGCCTTGATCTGTTCGATCACCTGCGGCGTGCCGGTGGTGACGATGGTGATGCGCGAACGATGCCCCTGATGGTCGATTTCCGCGACCGTCAGGCTGTCGATGTTATAGCCGCGTCCCGAGAATAGCCCGATGACGCGCGCCAGCACGCCCGCCTCGTTATCGACGACGACGGCCAGCGTGTGGCGCTCGATCACATCCGAAAATGTGGACCGCAGGTTATAGGCGGAATGGCTCGTCGAGCCTTTCTTGATGTTCAGGGCAGCCATGTCATCGGTCCTTTCGCGTTACACCAGCACCGCACCCTTGGCGCCGATGGCGCCCTTGGTGTCGGCATCGCCCAGCAGCATCTCGTTATGCGCCTTGCCCGACGGGATCATCGGGAAGCAGTTTTCGTGCTTTTCCACCCGGCAGTCAAAGATGACCGGGCCGGGGAAGGCCAGCATCTCGCGGATCGCTTCGTCCAGATCGGCGGGGTCGTCGATGCGCAGGCCCTTGCAGCCAAACGCGTCCGCCAGTTTCACGAAATCGGGCAGGCTTTCGGACCAGGACTGCGAATAGCGTTCGCCGTGCAGCAATTCCTGCCACTGCCGCACCATGCCAAGGCGTTCATTGTTCAGGATGAACTGCTTGACCGGCGCGCGGAATTGCACCGCCGTGCCCATTTCCTGCATGTTCATCAACCATGACGCCTCGCCCGCCACGTTGATCACCAAGGCGTCAGGATGCGCGATCTGCACGCCGATGGACGCGGGCAGGCCGTAGCCCATGGTGCCAAGGCCGCCGGACGTCATCCAACGGTTCGGCTCGTCAAAGCCAAGGTACTGCGCCGCCCACATCTGGTGCTGGCCGACTTCGGTGGTGATATAGCGGTCGTGCCCGCGCGTCAGCGCCTCCAGCCGTTGCAGGGCATGTTGCGGCTTGATCGTCTTCTGCGACGGCTTGAACGCCAGACAATCGACCTTTTTCCAGTCGTTGATCTGTGCCCACCACTTCGCAATCGCCTCGCGGTTCACCTTGCGGCCGCGCGCCTGCCAGAGTTTCAGCAGGTCTTCCAGCACATGGGCGATATCGCCCACGATGGGGAAATCGACGCGGATCACCTTGTTGATCGACGATGGGTCGATGTCGATATGCGCCTTTTTCGATCCGGGGCTGAACGCGTCCAGTCGACCCGTGATGCGGTCATCAAAGCGGGCGCCGATGTTGATCATCAGGTCGCAGCCATGCATCGCCAGATTTGCCTCATACAACCCGTGCATCCCCAGCATGCCCAGCCATTTGTCGCCCGACGCCGGGTAGGCGCCCAGACCCATCAGGGTGGACGTGATCGGGATGCCGGTCGCATCAACCAGTTCGCGCAACAACTGGCTGGCCGCCGGCCCCGAATTGATCACCCCGCCGCCGGTGTAGAACAGCGGACGTTTCGCGGTTTCCAAGGCCTCGACCAGCGCGGTGATGGCCGTGATGTCGCCCTTGACCTGCGGCTGATAGCGTTTCGATCCGCCCTTGATCGGTGCCTGATAGGTGCCGGTGGCAAACTGCACATCCTTGGGAATGTCGATCAGCACCGGGCCGGGGCGACCGGCGGTGGCGACATGGAAAGCCTCGTGCAAGGTCGCCGCCAGCGCGTCGGTGTCCTTGACCAGCCAGTTGTGTTTCGTGCAGGGCCGCGTGATGCCGACGGTGTCGGCTTCCTGAAAGGCATCGGTGCCGATCATGAAGGTGGGCACCTGCCCGGTCAGCACCACGATCGGGATCGAATCCATCAATGCATCGGTCAGGCCGGTGACGGCATTCGTGGCCCCCGGACCCGAGGTCACCAGCACCACGCCGGGTTTCCCGGTGGAACGGGCATAGCCTTCGGCCATATGCACCGCACCCTGTTCATGCCGAACAAGGATATGGCGGATGTCGTTCTGCAGGAAAATCTCGTCATAGATCGGCAGGACGGCGCCGCCGGGATAGCCGAATACCGTGTCCACACCCTGATCCTTCAGGGCCTGCACCACCATTTTCGCACCGGTCATCTGCCGTGTCATCTGCATCTCCGCGTTCCTCGTGTTTCAGACGTCGTCTTTCGGACGTTCAACTTGCGGCCAATAAAAAACCCCCGGTCTTTCGATCGGGGGCGCATGGGAGGGATTTGGCAACCGTTACCGGCCCATGCGCGCTGTCCTGACGATGACTACCAGTCGGGTCATTTCGGGGGTCCTTTTCGTACGTGCGCGGACATTAGGGCGGTGACCTGACAGCGTCAACCGCGATTCGCTGCATATTATGTCGCATGGCGCCTGATTTTCTTTGCGAAAGTTGCGCGGATGGGTCTGAAAACGTGCCGGACGCGGGGTCGGGACGCTGGGATCCGGGCCTGTGCCGTGGTTGGAGGATCAGCGGCGCTGCGGGGCCAGATCGGGCAGGCGGATGCCGGCCACCTGTTCGGCGATCGGATCAACCGACAGCGGATGCACTTCGGCGCGATAGGCCTCGGGGTCGCGCAGGCGTTCCCAGCGGCCATGCAGATAGACCTCGACAGCGGAAAACCGCGATTTGTAGCCCATCTTGGAACTGCCGGGGACCCAATAGCCCAGATAGACATAAGGCAGGCCCAATTCGCGCGCCAAGGCCACGTGATCCAGAATCACATGGGTGCCAAGGCTGTCCAGCACGCGGTCGGGATCGTAAAAGCTGTAGACCATGCTGACCCCGTCATCCAGCACGTCGGTCAGACAGACCGCCACCAGATCGCCCGTCAGGCTGTCGGTATATTCCACCACCCGGGTCCGCACCGGCGTTTCTTCGACCATGGCCGCAAATTCGAACACATCCATGTCGGCCATCCCGCCGTCGGCATGGCGGCTGTCCAGATAGCGGCGGAACAGCGCATATTGTTCCTCGGTGGCCCAGGGACTGGTGGCGCGCCGCGTCAGATGGGCGTTGCGGCGCAGGGTGCGGCGCTGCGTCCGCGACAGGACGAAATCATTGACCATGATCCGTGCGGACAGGCAGGCGGCGCAATCCGAACAGGACGGGCGATAAAGAACGTTCTGGCTGCGCCGGAATCCCTGCTTGGACAGGGCATTGTTCAACCGGTCGCCCGTGTCGCCCTGCAATGCGGTGAACAGCTTGCGCTCCATCCGGCCCGGCAGATAGGGGCAGGGTTGCGGCGCAGTCACGTAGAACTGCGGCACGGTTGGCAGCGAGTGACGCATTCTTGCTCCGGCGTGGTCGGTTGGGGGGTGGTAGGCGCGGTTTATCCCGAGACGATACCAATGCCGAGCGCTGTCGCCAAGCGGAAGATGACGGATTTCCCCAGCCATCCGGCGCGGCAGACCGGCCAGCCCGATGACGTTCCGTCAAACGCCCGCGCGGCGGTTCAACGCGACCGTGCCAAGCGCCAGATCGGACAGGCCCTGACCCCGCGCGCCCGTCAGCATCATCACGATGGACACCAGTTGCAACAGCGGAAGCATCAGGCAGATGGTGAAGCCGACCGAATGCCATACGGCCTCGAATGGACCAAAGGGCGTGCCATCTGATCGGCGAAATTCGATCGCCATCAACCGCATGCCCAGTGTGGCCGACCCGTTCGACAAGGTCACGATGCGGTAAGCCAGCCCGATGGCCCCGAACAGCAAAGGCAGCAGGAACACACCCACAAACGCCGTCGCCACCACCACCAGCAGCACGGCCGCCAATATCACGATCAGGTCAACAACAAAGGCCACCCCGCGCTTGACCGCGACATCGGCATAGAATTCGGGTTGCAGCTGTGGGTCGGGCAGGGCCATGGGAACCTCTGGAAACAGGGTGTCGGTGCCGAAAAACCGGGGGCGCCCTGACGGACGCCCCCGGTGTGGATCAGTTTGCGGCGTCGCCGTCAAATGCGGTGTCGCGCGGGGCCGATGCGGCCTTGGCGCGATCTTCCATGAAGGCGTCGAATTCGGCCTTGTCCTTGGCGGCCCGCAGGCGCTGCAGGAAAGCCTCAAAATTCTTCTGCTCGTCCTCCAGACGGGTCAGCATGTCGGCCTTGTAGGCATCGAAGGCGGAATTGCCCGACGGGCGGGTGGCGGCCCATGCGGCGCGTTGCATGGTGTGATGGCGGGACGATTTGCGGCAGGCGTTGAACATCGGCGTGCTCCAGCGGTTGGTCATTGTGATGTAGATGACAAGGGCAAGCCCAAGCGGCCAGAAAAACACAAATCCCAGCACCATGGCGGCGATCCAGGCCCCGCGGCCCTTTGCGTCAAGCCAGGATTCTGCGCGGCGCAACCAACCCATCGGGGCGGCCTCGGCGTGGTAGGCGGTAGAGGCAGGCGTCATCGGTGTCTCCTTTCCTGGCCCGTTTGCTGGGCCGGTGTTGCATGTGAAGCGGTTTCACATGACCAGAGATGGGAAGGCTTCGCCGCGCCGCAAGACCCCATGTGAATGTTTTTTACATTGGCGTGGCTTCGGTGAAATCCGCGATGGTCGCCCCGGTGATACGCGCCAGATCGGTGGCCGCGATTTCAAAGATATGCTGCGGCGTGCCGGCCGCCGCCCAGAGCGTGGAAAATTCCAAGAGGCGCGGGTCGATGAAGCTGCGGATCGGCGTCACATGCCCCACCGGCGCCACGCCGCCGATGGCAAAACCGGTCTCGGCCCGGATCAGCGCGGCGTCCGCCTTGACCAGCGGTTCACCGGCCAGCGCGCTGGCCTTTTCGATGGCCACCCGGTTGCCGCCCGCCGTCAGGAACAGCACGCAATGCCCCGAGGTTGCGCCGGCAAAGATGATCGACTTGGAGATCTGGTCCAGTTGGCATCCCGCCACCGCGGCGGCCATCTGCGCCGTGCGCGCATCCCCCAACGCGCGGATCTGCACCGACAGCCCGGCGTCGCGCAGTGCCTGTTCGACCCTTTGCAGCGATCTGCTCATTCCGTGCCTCGTGTTTTGCCGGGGTTTCATGCCCGGGGTTTCATGCCATTGACCCGACCCGGACACTACAGCATTGTCGCCGCCATGACCCAGAGCGTTGCCAACCGCATCACGCGCCATCCGTTCCCCTTTGCCCCCGACCGTGCCGCCGAGGCCTTGGCGCTGTTTCCCGACCTTGCCGCCGAATTGCGCCCGCTGATCGCCGGGGCCGCCGGGTGCAGCCCTTACCTTCACACCCTGATGGCCAAGGAAACCGGCTGGCTGGTCCCGACGCTGGATGACCCCGAGGCCGCGTTTGCCGCGGTCATGGCCGCGCTGCCGGACATCGCGCCCGACACCATCGGCAG
>JBGSJU010000556.1:0-2158 GCA_041741655.1 Rhodobacterales bacterium | reverse complement strand
GGTGCGTCGCGGGCCGACGTGCTGATGGCCGAAAGCGTGGAACAGGCGGCCCTGATCGGCCGCGCGCATCAGATGGAACAGATCGCCGCCAACCTGCAAGGCCGGGCGCCGGTGTTCAAGCCATGACCACCTTCCGGCGCGGTCGCGCAATTCGGGCCGAAATGCATGTCGCAAACGGGCGTGACAGCCAGCCTTCCCGCCGGTAGCCCCGTGGCATGACCCTGATCGCAACGCCTTCGGACGACCGCACCCTGCTGGGCATCGCCCTGATGGTGGCGTTTTGCATGACCGCACCGCTGATCGACGTGGCGTCCAAACTGGCGACCCAGACGATCCCGGTCGGCCAGATCACCTTGGCCCGGTTTCTAGTGCAAGGCGCCTTGATGGCGCCGGTCTGCCTTGCGCTTGGCCATGGGTTGCGCCGGCCGGCGGGCACGCTGCGGCCCCTGATCTGGCGGGCGGTGTTCCTGATCCTGTCCACCTATACCTTTGTCGGTGCGGTCCGGTTCATGCCGCTTGCGGATGCGCTGGCCATCGCCTTTGTCGAGCCGTTCGTGATCCTGCTGATCGCGCGGTTCTGGTTGCGCGAACCGGTGGGCCCGCGCCGTCTGGCCGCCGTGGCGGTGGGGTTCGCCGGTGCGCTGCTGGTCATCCAGCCGTCCTTCGCGCGGTTCGGGCTGGTGGCGCTGTTGCCGCTGTGCACCGCCGTCACCTTTGCGCTGTACATGCTGTCCACCCGCGCCCTGTCGCGGCAGATGGACCCGGTGCCGATGCAGTTCCATACCTCGGTCATCGCGGCGGTGATCTGCCTGCCGATCCTGCTGCTGACGGATGCGCTGCAGGTGCCCACACTGACCATCGTGCCGCCGCAGGGTCTGGCCTGGGCCTGGCTGGCCGGTGTCGGTGCGGCCTCGGCGGTGGCGCATCTGTTCATGTCCTATGCGTTGAAATTCGCACCCTCGCAGGTGCTGGCGCCGATCCATTATTCGGAAATTGTCATGGCGGTGACCTTTGGCTGGCTGGTGTTCGGCGACCTGCCGAATGCGTTGAGCTTTACCGGTATCGCCATCATCGTCGCCTCGGGGATGTACGTGTTCCACCGCGAACGCCTGGCGGAACGCCGCCTGCGCGCAGGGGTAGAATGATGGCCCTGCGCACATATCAAGGTTGCAGCCTTTGTCGGCCCTGTCTAGCGTCACGGCCATGACACAAGACCGTCCGATGCTTGCGATTCTGCTGATGCTGGGCTTTTGCCTGCTGGCGCCACTGGGCGATGCGCTGGCCAAGTTGCTGGGCGAACGGGTGCCGCTGGGGCTGACGGTTCTGGTGCGTTTCGCGGTGCAGGCGGTGATCCTTGTGCCCGTTGTCTGGGCCGGTGGCCGGGCGTGGCGGATGCGGGGACGGGTTCTGGGCATCGTGGCGCTGCGCACCGTGCTGCATGTGCTGGGCATCGGATTGATGTTCACCGCGTTGCAATTCCTGCCGCTGGCCGATGCGGTGGCCATCATCTTCGTCATGCCGTTCCTGATGCTGGGCTTGGGCTATTTAATGATGAACGAGCAGGTCGGGCCGCGCCGGTTATGGGCGGCGGTGGCGGGTTTTCTGGGCACGCTTCTGGTGGTGCAGCCATCCTTTGCCGTGGTCGGCTGGCCCGCCCTGCTGCCGCTGGGCGTCGCGGTGAATTTCGCCTGTTTCATGCTGCTGACCCGGCAGATCGCCAAGGAAACCGACCCGGTGGGCATGCAGATGGTGTCGGGTTGGATCGCGGTCGCGCTGTTGGTGCCTGTGATGGTGTGGGGCCAGTTCACCGGCAGCGCGCTGCTGGCGGTGCCCGCGTTGTCGGCCGAAAACTGGGGTCTGCTGCTGTCCATCGGCGTGGTCGGCAGCATCAGCCACCTGTTGATGGTCTGGTCCTTGCGCTACGCGCCGGGGGCAACGCTGGCGCCGATGCAATATCTGGAAATCCCGGTGGCGGTGGCGATCGGCTGGGTGATCTGGCAGGATCTGCCCAATGGCCTTGCCATGATCGGCATCGCCATCACCATGGCCGCCGGGCTTTACATCATCTGGCAGGAACGGGCCACGCAACGGGCCGCCGTACGCGACACTGAAAGGGCGCCGCATCGGGCGTCCGGGGCGGCGGGCGTGGCGGCGACGG
>JBGSJU010000555.1:0-3716 GCA_041741655.1 Rhodobacterales bacterium | reverse complement strand
CCCGCGCCGCCACCGTATCGCGCAACGCATCGGTACCGGGGATCGCGGCATATCCGGTGGCGCCGCCGCGCGCCGCGCGGTCCATCGCATCAAGGATCACCGGATCGGCGCGGACGTCATGTTCACCGATGGTCAGTTCGGTAACGGCCGTGCCCGCCGCCACCATGGCGCGGGCGCGATAGAACAGCCCCCAGCCATCGCCGCTGCCGCCCAGTATATCGGTGATGCGCTGTGACGCCTGCATGCGGGTCCCCCGGTCCGGTTTGGCCCGGATAGGGGCAGGGGGCGGCGGCAGAGTCAACATGGGTCAACCGGGGCAAATTCCGGCTTGGCAGGTGCCCGGCCCACCCCTATGCTGCGGCGCATGACGACATTGTGCATCATCTGCATCTGCATTACCCGCTGACCTCAGGTCGCGGGCATCGTCATTTCCCCCCGGAATGTCCCCCCGCGCCGCCATTTTGTGCGAAAGGCCGCACCATGACCGGACCCAAGACTGCAATCTACCTGACCAATTCGCGCACCCGCCGGAAAGAGGCGTTCGTGCCGATCGACCCCGCCAATGTGCGGATGTATGTCTGCGGGCCGACCGTCTATGACCGCGCTCACTTGGGCAATGCGCGGCCGGTGGTGGTGTTCGACGTGCTGTATCGGCTGCTGCGGCATGTGTATGGCACGGATCACGTCACCTATGTGCGCAATTTCACCGATGTGGATGACCGGATCAATGAAACCGCGTTGAAGCGGCGGCAGGCCGGGGCGCAAGGCTCGCTCGAAGACCTGATCCAGCAGCGTTCGGATGAAACCATCGGCTGGTATCACACGGATATGGACGCTTTGGGCGCGTTGCGGCCCGACCATGAACCCCGCGCGACGGACTGGATCGGCGCGATGATCGCGATGATCGAGGTGCTGATCGTGCGCGGTCACGCCTATGCGGCGGCGGGCCATGTGCTGTTTCGCGTGCGCAGCTATGCCGCATACGGCGCGCTGTCGGGGCGTTCGGTCGATGACATGATCGCAGGCGCGCGGGTCGAGGTGGCACCGTTCAAGGAAGACCCGATGGATTTCGTGCTGTGGAAGCCGTCATCGGATGACCTGCCGGGTTGGGACAGCCCCTGGGGCAAGGGCCGCCCCGGTTGGCATATCGAATGCTCGGCCATGGCACGGGAATTGCTGGGCGACACGTTCGACATCCACGGCGGCGGGATCGATCTACTATTCCCGCATCACGAGAACGAGATTGCGCAAAGCGCATGCGCCCATCCCGAGGGCGGGTTCGCCCGCTACTGGCTGCATAACGAGATGTTGATGGTCGAGGGCAAGAAGATGTCCAAGAGCTTGGGCAACTTCTTCACCGTGCGGGACTTGCTGGACCAAGGCGTGCCGGGCGAGGTGATCCGATTTGTCATGCTGATGACGCATTACCGCAGCCCGATGGACTGGACGGAGGAGAAGCGCGCGCAGGCGGAAGCGACGTTGCGCAAGTGGCGTGGGCGGACGGCGGGCATCGAGCCCGCCATCCGCCCGGCCCCCGCGGTAATCGCGGCGCTGTGTGATGACCTGAACACGGCGGGGGCCTTGGCCGCGTTGCACGGGCTGGATGATCCGGCGGTTCTCAAGACGTCTGCAAGAATGTGCGGGCTTCTTGAAGACAAGATGGGCGGCTGGGCAATCAAAACTTATGACACTGCGATGTTCATACCGGCTACCCAGCGTTTGGAGGCGCTGCGCGCTGCCGCGATGACCAGCAAGGATTTCGCCCCGGTCGATGCGCTGAAATCCGCGTTGCTGGCGGCAGGGGTCGAGGTTCGCATGTCGAAGGCAGGCGTGGAACTGCTTCCTGGTCCCGGATTTGATCCTGCGAAACTGGAGGGTCTGGCGTGACTGATCTCCACAAAACACCCGCCCCGGACTTGCTCCGGGGCCTCTCGGTGGTCGGCGCAGAGGCCCCGGAGCAAGTCCGGGGCGGGGTTGGCAGATGACCCGCGCCCGCCTCTACCTCTACGACACCACCCTGCGTGACGGGCAGCAGACCCAAGGCGTACAGTTCTCGGTGGCGGAAAAGGTCCAGATCGCCACGGCGCTCGACAGCCTCGGCGTGGACTATATCGAGGGCGGCTGGCCCGGCGCCAACCCGACGGA
Source organism: Rhodobacterales bacterium (assembly GCA_041741655.1). Lineage (GTDB taxonomy): Bacteria > Pseudomonadota > Alphaproteobacteria > Rhodobacterales > Rhodobacteraceae > UBA9554. The sequence goes on along the minus strand of JBGSJU010000555.1, from coordinate 1,571 downwards.
CAGCGACTTTTTCGTCGCCCTGCCGCCTACCCGCGCCACGGTCACCGCCTTTGGCATGACCAAACGCGCGGGGCGGTCGGCGGCGAATGACGATGTGCTGGCCGCCGTGCTGAACGCGGGCACCGCGTCGGTCTGTCTGGTCGGCAAGGCGCATCCGTTCCATGTGACAACCGCGCTGGGCATCAGTGGCGACGAGAACCTGCGCAACATCGCCGCCTCCATCGCGCATGTCGTGGCCCAAGGCCGCGAGGCGCTGTTCGATGCGGAACACTTTTTCGACGGCTGGAAGGCCGATCCGGCCTATGCGTTGGCCTGTTGCCATGCGGCGCTGAACGCGGGCGCGCGGTGGATCGTGCTGTGTGACACCAATGGCGGCACGCTGCCGGCGGAAATCGGCGCCATCACCACCGCCGTCATCGCGGGCGGCATTCCCGGTGACCGGTTGGGCATCCATTGCCATGACGATATCGGCTGCGCGGTGGCAGGTTCACTGGCCGCGGTGGAAGCCGGAGCGCGGCAAATCCAAGGCACCTTGAACGGGCTGGGCGAGCGCTGCGGCAACGCGAACCTGACAACGCTGATCCCGACACTGGTGCTGAAGCCCGCCTATGCCGACCGGTTCCAGACCGGTGTGACGCCTGCGGCGCTGACCCATCTGACCCGGATCAGCCGCCAGCTGGATGATATCCTGAACCGGGTACCGCTGCGGCAGGCGCCCTACGTGGGCGCATCGGCTTTTGCGCACAAGGCGGGGCTGCATGCCTCGGCGATCCTGAAAGACCCCGCGACCTATGAACATATCGACCCCGCCGCCGTGGGAAACACCCGCATCATCCCGATGTCCAATCAGGCCGGGCAATCCAACCTGCGCGAACGCCTGCGGGACGCGGGCCTTGACGTCGCCCCCGGCGATCCGGCGTTGGCGCGTATCCTTGACCGGGTGAAGGCGCGCGAGGCGATCGGCTACAGCTATGACACCGCGCAGGCGTCGTTCGAATTGCTGGCGCGCAGCGAGTTGGGCCAGATGCCGATATTCTTCGAGGTGAAACGCTACCGCGTCACGGTCGAACGCCGCAAGAACAAGTATGACCGCATGGTCAGCCTGTCCGAGGCCGTGGTGGTGGTGAAGGTGGACGGCGCAAAGCACCTGTCGGTGTCGGAATCCATGGATGAAACCGGCACCGACCGTGGCCCGGTCAACGCGCTGGCCAAGGCGCTGGCCAAGGATCTGGGTCCCTATTCCGACGCCATCGGCGACATGCGGCTGGTGGATTTCAAGGTCCGCATCACCCAGAATGGCAGTCTGGGCGGCACCGATGCCGTCACCCGCGTCATCATCGACAGCGAGGACGGGCAGGGCCGCCGCTGGTCCACAGTGGGCGTCAGCGCGAACATCGTGGACGCGTCCTTCGAGGCGCTGCTGGATGCGATCAACTGGAAACTGTTGCGGGACGCGGCATGAGCCTGCCCGATGACGTGATCGCCTGCGCGCGGATTGTTCAGGCGGGCGACCCCGACCGGTTTCGTGCCACCATGGCCGCGCCGGTGGCGGCGCGGGCGGTGCTGTTCCC
>JBGSJU010000554.1:0-3590 GCA_041741655.1 Rhodobacterales bacterium | reverse complement strand
GCTGGCGCTGGTGTTCCTTGCGTTCTTTCTGTGGCTGATGAACCGCACCCGGCTGGGGCTGGAGGCGCGCGCGGTCACGCAGAACCCCGCCATGGCCGGGTCGATGGGCATCAACCCCGACCGCATCAACATGCTGACCTTCGGGCTGGGGTCCGGCATCGCGGGGATCGCGGGCGTGGCGATCGGGCTGTTCGCGCAGGTCACGTCGGAAATCGGGCAGGCCTACATCGTGCAGTCGTTCATGACCGTGGTGGTCGGCGGCGTCGGCAATATCTGGGGCACACTGGCGGGCGCGGTGATGATCGGCGGCTTGCAGAAGGGGATCGAGTTCCTGAACCCGTCCAACACGCTGGCCGCACAGACCTACATGATCCTGTTCATCATCCTGTTCATCCAGTTCCGGCCGCGCGGCATCATCGCGCTCCGTGGCCGCGCGGCGGGGGATTGAGACCATGTCGCGTGCTTTCCTGATCCGTAACCCTTCGGTGCTGTGGTTCCTGCTGGCCCTGTCGCTGTTTACGCTGGGCGTCACGATCCTGTCCGAAGCGGGCGTCGGCTTTCTGTCCACGTCCTTCGTCAAGACGCTGGGAAAGACGCTGTGCCTGTGTCTGGCGGCCTTGGCGATGGACCTGATCTGGGGCTATGCCGGCATCCTGTCGCTGGGCCACATGGCGTTTTTCGCCCTTGGTGGATACCTGATCGGCATGTGGCTGATGTATGCCCGGACCGAGGAGATCGTGGTCGCCGCGCTCGCCTCCGGCCCCTTGCCCGCCACGCCGGACGAAATCCGACAAGGCATCGCCACGCAGATCTTTGGCGTGGTCGGCGCGTCCGAAATGCCGCCGATCTGGGCCTTTGCCCAGTCGCTGCCGATCCAGTTGGCGCTGGTGCTGATCGTGCCGGGGGTGCTGGCGGGCCTCTTCGGCTGGCTGGCGTTCCGGTCACGGGTGACCGGGGTCTATCTGTCGATCCTGACGCAGGCGATGACCTTGGCGTTGTCGCTGTATCTGTTCCAGAATGACAGCGGGCTGCGCGGCAACAACGGGTTGTCGGGGTTGCAGAACATTCCCGGCCTGACCGATGTGCCGCAGGAAACCGTGTCGCTGTGGTTCTTCTGGGCCTCGGCGCTGGCGCTTGGCCTTGCCTATGTCGTGCTGTCGCAGGTGGTGTCGGGCAAGTTCGGGTCCGTGATCCGCGCCATCCGCGATGACGAGGCGCGGGTGCGGTTTCTGGGTTATTCGGTCGAGGGCTACAAGCTGTTCGTGTTCACCCTGACGGCGATGATCGCGGCCATTGCAGGCGCGCTCTATTACCCGCAGGCGGGCATCATCAACCCCGCCGAACTGGCCCCCATCGCGTCGATCTATCTGGCGGTCTGGGTCGCCATCGGCGGGCGCGGGCGGCTTTATGGCGCGGTGATCGGCGCAGCCTTCGTGTCGCTGCTGTCGTCATGGTTCACGGGTGGGCGGGCGCCGTCGATCGATCTGGGCTTTTACACCATCAACTGGGTCGATTGGTGGCTGGTGCTGCTAGGCCTCTCGTTCGTGCTGGTCACGCTTTACGCGCCCAAGGGGCTGTCGGGGCTGATTGACGCCGCCCAAGGCCTGCGTGTGCCCGACCGCAAGGGCGCCGCGTTTGGCCCTGACGATGGCGCGTTGATGGAACAGGAGGGCCGGGAATGAGTTCGCTGCTGGAAGTGTCCGGCGTTTCGGTCAGTTTCGATGGCTTTCGCGCCATCAACAACCTGTCCTTCAACATCGGGCCTGCCGAATTGCGCGCGGTGATCGGCCCGAACGGCGCGGGCAAGACCACGTTCATGGATATTGTCACCGGCAAGACCCGGCCCAACGAAGGCCGCGTGCTGTGGGGCGACCCGCCGGTGTCGCTGTTGAAGATGACCGAAGCGCAGATCGCCCGCGCCGGTGTGGGCCGCAAGTTCCAGCGCCCGACCGTGTTCGAGGATCAGACGGTGGATGAAAACCTGACCATGGCGCTGAAGGCGCCGCGCGGGCCACTGTCCGTGCTGCGTTGGCGCAAGGCGACGGCGGATGCGGACCGGGTCGCGGCGCTGGCGACCGAGGTGGGTCTGGGCGATCAGTTGCCGCGCAAGGCGGGCGAACTCAGCCACGGGCAGAAGCAATGGCTGGAAATCGGCATGTTGCTTGCGCAGGAACCAAAGCTGCTGCTGGTCGATGAACCCGCCGCCGGCATGACCTTGGCGGAACGTGAACACACCACGCGCCTGCTGGTTGATCTGGCGAAAACCCGCGCGGTGGTGGTGGTGGAACATGACATGGAGTTCGTGCGGCGGCTGAACTGCAAGGTCACCGTGCTGCACGAAGGGTCCGTGCTGGCCGAAGGATCGCTGGATCACGTGACGAAAAACCCCGCCGTGATCGATGTCTATCTGGGGAGGGGCTGACATGCTCGACGTGAAAGGCCTGACCCTGCATTACGGCGGCAGCCAGATCCTGCATGGCATCGACATGGTGGCCGAGGCGGGCAAGGTGACCTGCGTCATGGGCACCAACGGGGTGGGCAAGACGTCTCTGCTGAAGGCGCTGGCGGGCACGCATAAACGATCCGGCGGGTCGGTGGCCATCGGCGGGACCGACCTGCCGGTGCTGTCGGCACATGCGATGGCGGCCCAAGGCGTGGCGGTGGTGCCGCAAGGGCGGATGATCTTCCCGCTGCTGACGGTGACGGAAAACATGCAGACCGCTTTTGCCCTGCTGCCCCGGTCAGAACACCGCATCCCGGACGAGATCTATGATCTGTTCCCGGTGTTGAAGGACATGGGCCATCGGCGCGGCGGCGATCTGTCGGGCGGGCAGCAACAGCAACTGGCGATCGCCCGCGCCATGATCATGCGCCCGCGCGTCTTGCTGCTGGACGAGCCGACCGAGGGCATCCAGCCCAACATCATCCAGCAGATCGGCCGCGTCATCGCTTACCTGCGCGACAAGGGCGATATGGCCATCATATTGGTCGAACAGTATTTCGATTTTGCCTATGGGCTGGCCGACCGGTTCTATGTGCTGAAACGCGGCGCCGTCGCACTGCACGGTGACAAGGCCACCCTGTCACGCGATGTGCTGCGCCAAACGGTGTCGGTGTGACGCGCAGGGGTCAGATCGGCACGACATCGACCCGCTGATGGCTGTCCTGATCACCGGTCGTGCGCAGCGCGCCACGCACCGGTGACACATCGCTATAATCGCGCCCATAAGCCACAACGATATGATCCTGCCCGACGGAACAGGCATTCGTCGGGTCATATTCGATCCAGCCCGCCTCGGTGCCGCACCAGGCTGTGACCCAGGCGTGCATTGCATCTGCGCCCTCCAGCCGCTTTTCGCCGGGCGGCGGCGTGGTGCGCAGGAAACCGGACACATACCCCGACGGGATGCCCAGCGACCGCAGTCCTGCGATCATGATATGCGAAAAATCCTGGCACACGCCGCTGCGGGCGGCAAAGGCGGCGCTGGCCGGGGTATGCACGTCGGTGGACGCGGGATCGAACCGCATTGTGGCATGCAGCGCCTGTCCCAGCGCGGCGACCACCTGCATCACGGTCAGGCCGGGCCGTG
>JBGSJU010000553.1:0-7938 GCA_041741655.1 Rhodobacterales bacterium | reverse complement strand
GGCCAAGGCGGCTTTCCCCGGCTGGGCGCGCACAGCGCCTGTCGAACGCAAGCGCATCCTGCACCGCATTGCCGACCTGATCGAAGCGCGGGCCGAGGAAATCGCGTTGCTGGAATGTTGGGACACCGGGCAGGCGTGGCGGTTCATGTCCAAGGCGGCGCTGCGCGGGGCCGAGAATTTCCGCTATTTCGCAGACCTCGCGCCCAGCGCGAACGACGGCCAGTCGCTGCCGACGCCCGATCACCTGAACATCACCTCGCGCCATCCCATCGGGCCGGTCGGCGTCATCACGCCGTGGAACACGCCCTTCATGCTGGCGACATGGAAAATCGCCCCCGCACTGGCAGCCGGCTGCACGGTGGTCCACAAGCCCGCCGAACTCAGCCCGCTGACTGCGCGTATTCTGGCCGAAATCGCCCACGAGGCCGGCCTGCCGCCCGGGGTCTGGAACCTGGTCAACGGGTTCGGCGAAGAAGCGGGGCGGGCGCTGACCGAGCATCCCGATATCAAGGCAATTGCGTTTGTAGGGGAAACCCGTACCGGGGCTATGATCCAGAAACAGGGCGCTGATACGCTGAAGCGTTGTCATTTCGAACTGGGCGGCAAGAACCCGGTGATCGTGTTCGACGATGCCGATCTGGACCGCGCGCTGGATGCGGCGATCTTCATGATCTATTCGCTGAACGGCGAACGCTGCACGTCATCGTCGCGGCTGTTGATCCAAGAGACCATCGCGGCTGATTTCGAGGCACGGCTTGCCGCGCGTGTGGGCCGGATCAAGGTCGGGCATCCGCTGGACCCGCTGACCGAGGTTGGCCCGCTGATCGACGCCGGCCATTTCGCCAAGGTGACCAGCTATTTCGATATCGCCCGCGCCGATGGCGCCACGATTGCCGCCGGCGGCACCGTGCCCGGCGGACCGGGGCATTACGTGAACCCGACGTTCTTCACCAATGCCGCACCCACGATGCGCATCGCGCAAGAGGAAATATTCGGCCCCGTATTGACCGCGATCCGCTTTCGCGATGAGGCACACGCGCTGGAGATCGCCAATGGCGTGGCCTATGGCCTGACCGGGTATGTCTGGACCAACGACCTGACCCGCGCCTTGCGGGTGTCGAATGCCCTTGAAGCCGGCATGATCTGGGTGAATTCTGACAATGTGCGGCATCTTCCGACACCGTTCGGGGGCGTCAAGAACAGTGGAATCGGTCGCGACGGCGGGCAATGGTCGTTCGATTTCTACATGGAACAGAAAAACGTCGCCTTTGCGCTGGGGGCCCACAAGATCCAGCGACTGGGCGTCTGAGGAGACTGCGATGGCCATTCCCGCCCCCAACCTGACACCGCCGTTCAACATCGTCCGCCTGAGTCATACCGAACTGCGCGTGACCGATCTGGCATGGGCGCGCGCCTATTACGTCGATCTGCTTGGGTTGCAGGTCACGCATGAGGATGCCGGCACGATCTATCTGCGCGGAATGGAAGAACGCGGGCATCACTGCCTGATCCTGCGCAAGGCGGACGAACCATCCGTCGGCGTATTGGGGTTCAAGGTCTGGTCCGAGGATGATCTGGACCGAGCGCAGGCGTTCTTTGCGGGGCGCGATTTGCCCACGGCCTGGGTGGAACGCCCGTTCATGGGGCGCGTCCTGACCACGCGCGATCCGTTCGGGGTGCCGCTGGAATTCTACGCCACGATGGATCGCCTGCCATCGATCCACCAGAAGTACGCGCTCTATCGCGGGGTAAAGCCACTGCGGATCGACCATTTCAACCTGTTCGCGTCAGACGTGGACGCCAGCGCGCGATTCTATAGCGACATTGGTTTTCGCGTTACGGAATATACAGAGGATGCGGCAACAGGGCGCAACTGGGCCATCTGGATGCACCGCAAGGGCGGCGTGCACGATATCGCCTTTACCAACGGCACCGGTCCGCGCCTGCATCATGTCGCCTTCTGGGTGCCGACGCCGCTGAACATCATCGACCTGCTGGATATCATGTCCACCTCGGGCTATCTGGCGAGCATCGAACGCGGGCCGGGGCGGCACGGAATTTCCAACGCGTTTTTCCTTTATATCCGCGACCGCGATGGGCATCGGACCGAGATTTACTGTTCCGATTACCAGACCATCGACCCCGATCACGAACCGATCAAATGGGACCTGACCGATCCGCAGCGCCAGACCCTGTGGGGTGCCCCCGCGCCGCGCACATGGTTCGAACTTGGGTCTAGCTTTGAAGGCGCCGCGCTGGTGGACAGCGATCTGAAATCGCAACCGATTATCGCGCCATGAGGCCGCGCTTTGCCGCCTTTCTGCGCGACGGGGCCGAGCGGTTCGGCCGCGTCACCGATACCGGCGTGATCGACCTGACCGAGGATTTCCCGCAATTCGCGCGGTTGCAGGATGCGGTCGTGGCCGGTGCGCTGGCCGAACTTGCCGCAATCGATCGCGCGCCTGATCTTGACGAAGATACGCTGACGTATCTGATCCCGCTGGCCGCGCCGGAAAAGATCATCTGCGTTGGTGTCAATTTCCCCGACCGCAACGCCGAATACAAGGATGGGCAAGCGGCAGCTGAACGTCCGTCGCTGTTCATCCGGTTTCCCCGGTCATTCACCGGGCATCGCCAACCGCTGATCCGCCCGCCGGAATCCGTGCAGTTGGACTACGAGGGCGAGATTGCCATCGTCATCGGCAAACCCGGTCGCCGCATCGTGCGCGCCGCCGCCTATGACCATATCGCGGCCCTGACGCTGGCCAATGAAGGCACCATCCGCGACTGGGTGCGGCACGCGAAATTCAACGTCACGCAGGGCAAGAACTGGGACGCGTCGGGGTCCATCGGGCCGTGGCTGGTTCCGTTCAGCGATGCAGCGCAGCTCGACGACATCCGTCTGACCACGCGGGTCAACGGCGCGGTCCGGCAGGATGACCACACGTCGCGGATGATCTATGATTTCCGCTATATCGTTGAATATGTGTCCACATTCTGCACGCTGGTGCCGGGCGACGTGATCCTGTGCGGCACGCCGACCGGGGCCGGGGCACGGTTTGATCCGCCGATCTGGCTATGCCCTGGTGACGTGGTGGAGATCGAGGCCGAGGGCATCGGCATCTTGCGCAACGGAGTGGCGGACGAATGACCCCCAACCAGATCGAACAGGCCGCCGAGGCGCTGTTGCAGGCCGAGGCGACAGGCACCCAAATCGGCCTGTTGTCGCGGGCCTATCCGGGTATCACGCTGGACGATGCCTATGCGATCCAGTCGGCGCAGATGGTGCGCAAGCTGGCGCAGGGGCGGCGCATCATTGGCTGGAAGATTGGCCTGACGTCGAAGGCGATGCAGGACGCGCTGGGGATCGACACGCCGGATTCGGGCGTGTTGTATGATGACATGCTGTTCGCCACCGGGGATACGGTCCCGCATGGTCGTTTCATCCAACCCCGGATCGAGGCAGAGATCGCCTTTTTCCTGCGCGCGCCCCTGTCGGGCGATGTCACGCGCGATCATGTGCTGGATGCCACCGAAAGCATCGTCCCCGCGCTGGAGATCCTCGACACCCGCATCCTGCGCGTGGATCCCGCGACTGGCCAGCCGCGCCGTATCTTTGACACGGTGTCCGACAATGCCGCCAACGCCGGCATCGTGCTGGGCCGCGAACGCCATCCGCCCGGGGCGCATGACCTGCGCTGGACCGGCGCCATCGTGAAACGCAATGGCGAGGTGGTGGCCACCGGTCTGGGGGCCGCGGTGCTGGACGATCCGGTGACAGGTCTGGTGTGGCTGGCGCGGCGGATGGGGCAGTATGGGCAGCGGATCGAACCCGGTCAGGTCGTGCTGTCGGGGTCGTTCATCGGGCCGGTGGAATGTCCGCCCGGCACGCGGATTAGCGCGGATTTCGGCGCCTTCGGGTCCGTCGCGGTGGATTTTGCCTGATCCTGCGCAGACTTGTGATGGCCGCGGGACTTGCACCTGCACGCAGGTCATGGCAAATTTCACGCGTATTTTACCACACAGGGCCTGTCGCACCATGTTGACCCGTCGCAGCTTTCTGACCGTATCCGCCGCCGCCGCACTGCCGTTGCCCGCGTTGGCGCAGACGACCCCGCAACCGTTCCAGCTGGACCCGAAGTTCGCGCCGCAGCCGGTGACGATCAAGGCCGATTATGCCCCAGGTTCGCTGCTGGTTTTGCCCCGCGCGCATTTCCTGTATTTCGTCACCGGTCCGCGGCAGGCGATCCGCTATGGCGTTGGGGTGGGCAAGGCTGGGCTGGAGTTCACCGGCACCGCGACGATCGACGTCAAGAAGGAATGGCCGACATGGCGGCCCACCGACGAGATGATCGAACGCGACCCCAAGACTTATGGCAAGTTCAAGGACAACGAATACGTCCAGCCGGGCGGCCCGGAAAACCCGCTCGGCGCCCGGGCGCTGTATCTGTTCCAGAACGGCAAAGACACCTATTTCCGCATCCATGGCACGACGCAGCCGTGGTCAATCGGGCAATCGGTGTCGAACGGCTGCATCCGCATGATCAACGAACATGTCATGGACTTGTATGCGCGGGTGCCGCTGGGCACGGTCGTCACCGTCCTTTGATCCGCATCAGCCGGAAAAGGCCCCCGGTTGGGGGCCTTTTCGCGTCCCCATCATTCGAACGCGCAACCTGATTTCACGCCCAGTTTGCGAAACACGATGGCCGCCGGGCAAAAGCCGGTAAAGGCCGACTGGATCAGGTTGGCGCCGATGAAGGCGGTGAACCACATGAACAGGGGCGACACCCAAAGCGTCAGGGCGAGGCTGAGGAAGATCATCAGGCCGGCAAAGGCCATCACGCTGCGGTCAAGGGTCATCAGGTTTCTCCGGTTGGTTGGGGTTTCAGACGGACCGTTTGGTCCATTCGACGATGGCAGGGGCCTGCATGGCCCCCGATTGGCGCGCGCGTTCCCGCCCACCCGAAAAGGCGACCATGGTGGGGATGCCGCGGATGTTGTAGGCCGCACCGGCCTGTGGATCGGCTTCGGTGTTCAGTTTCACCAGACGGGCCTGCCCGGCAAGGGTCTGCGCCGCCTTGGAAAATTCAGGCGCCATCATCCGGCAGGGGCCACACCAAGGCGCCCAGAAGTCCACCACCAACGGCAGATCATCGTTGCGTGCCGCCTTTTGCAGCGTGGCCATGTCAACCTCGATGGCCTTTGACGGCAGCAAGGCCGCGCCGCAAGTGCCGCACTTCGGCGCGTCGGACAGGCGGGACGCGGGGACACGATTGACCTGCCCACAGTCCAGACAGGTGATCTTCTTGGCATCGGGCGCCATGGTGGGCGCCATATTTGGGGAATGGGTCATCCTGACCTCCGAATTCATATTCAGTGAATGATATATGTTTGGCGGAGGTGGGCGCAACGGGCGGAATGTCACGGGGATTGATTTTTTTTCGATTCTCTTTCAGATTTTTGGGCGCGACGTACTGCCATCGACCTCGTGCTGCTTCACCGGCCCAGTGATCGATCCCGCACTGACGAGCCGGGCTGCCACAATTCCGTGGGTAGCAAGACAGACGAAGGAGCATCACGATGGCCACTGGCACCGTGAAATGGTTCAATACAACAAAGGGTTACGGTTTCATCGCCCCCGATGGCGGCAAGAAGGACGTGTTCGTGCACATATCGGCCGTCGAACGGTCCGGGCTGACCGGGCTGGCCGACAACCAGAAGGTCAGCTTTGAAATCCAGCCGGGCCGCGATGGCCGCGAGTCGGCTGTGGACTTGCGCCTGCTGTAATCCGGGCGCGCCGGGCCCGGCGGCCCGGCGCTTGACCGCATGGTGACGGCCTAACCACCCGGTGATGTGACCCGCGCCAGCAACGCGATCACATGCGGTCCAAGACCTTCAACGATGGCGGCAACACCGGCTTCGTTCGGGTGGATGCCATCGGGCTGCATCAGGGCGCCCATGGTGGCCGGATCGCGCCCCTGAAACCCGATAAAGAATGACGGCAACATCAACGTGTCATATTGCGCCGCGAGGTTGGGCCAGATCGCGTCGAACGCCGCCTTGTAGTCCGGCCCGTAATTGCCGGGTGCGCCAAGCCCCACCAGAAGAACCGGCAGGTCGCGCGCCTGGGCGATTTTCAGGATCGCCTCCAGATTGGCCCGCGTCACCTTTGGATCGATGCCGCGCAACAGGTCATTCCCCCCCAGCGCGACGATCACCGCATCGATCGTGGCGTCGAGTGACCATTCGAACCGCGACAGCCCGCCCGCCGTGGTGTCGCCAGACACCCCCGCGTTGACCACCCGTGCCGGATGGCCCTGCGCCGCCAGCCAAGCGGTCAGTTGCGGCACGAACCCTTCGTGATCCATCAGGCCATAGCCCGCTGTCAGGCTGTCACCCAGCGCAAGGATATCCATCTGTTCGGCCCGTGCCGGCCCGCCCGCGACGCATAGCAGCAGGGCCAATGCCTTGCTGCACCGCCGCAAAACCCCATATGTCGTGTCAGGTATCATCCAAAGGCCTCGCATCATGACCGAACCCGTTCTTTCGTTGATAGATGCGCGATTGGCGCTGAATGGCAATGCCGGGCCGGTCACGATCCTGCATGGCATCACGCTGGATGTGCAGCAGGGCGAAACGGTCGGGCTGGTTGGCCCGTCCGGGTCGGGCAAGTCGTCGCTGTTGATGCTGATGGGCGGGCTGGAACGCGCCACGGGCGGCACGGTGCGCGCCATGGGGCAGGACCTGACCGCGCTGAACGAGGATGCGCTGGCCCGGTTGCGCCGCGACAATATCGGCGTGGTGTTCCAGTCGTTCCACCTGATCCCCACCATGACCGCTCTGGAAAACGTCGCAACGCCCCTGGAACTGGCCGGGCACCGCGATGCCTTTGCCCGCGCGGCGGCGGAACTGGATGCGGTGGGGCTGGCGCATCGCGCCGATCACTATCCCGGCCAGATGTCGGGTGGCGAACAACAGCGCGTGGCGCTGGCGCGCGCGTCTGCCCCCCGGCCGAAACTGTTGCTGGCCGATGAACCCACCGGCAATCTGGACGGGGCGAATGGCGCGGCGATCATCCGGTTGCTGTTCGACCTGCGCGACCGGCATGGCGCGACGCTGGTGCTGGTGACGCATTACGAGGATCTGGCGCGGCGTTGCGACCGGGTGATCCGGCTGCGCGATGGCCGCATCGACACCGACATCCGCGCCGAGGCGGCAGAATGACCCTGCGCATGACCCTGCAGAACGCTGCCCGCATTGCGCGCCGCGAGTTGCGCGGGGGCCTGCGCGGGTTTCGTATCTTCCTGTTGTGCTTGACGCTTGGCGTTGCCGCCATTGCCGGCGTCGGCAGCATCCGCGCCGGGATCGAGGCCGGCCTTGCGCGCGATGGCGCGATACTCTTGGGTGGCGATGCCGAGATCGAGCTGGTCTATCGTTTCGCCACGCCCGAAGAACGCGTCTGGCTGGATCAGTTCGCCGATGGCGTATCCGAGATCGTCGATTTCCGGTCCATGGCCGTGGCCGGGTCGGGCGATACCGAGGACCGCGCGCTGACGCAGGTGAAAGGCGTCGATGCAAACTGGCCGCTGCTGGGTGACGCCGTGCTGGACCCGCCAATGACGATGGCAGTGGCACTGGCGGGGTCGGACGGGCTGCCCGGCGGCGTAATGGATCCGCTGCTGGTAGACCGGATGGAACTGGCCATCGGTGACACGTTCCGCCTTGGAACGCAGGAATTCCGGCTGATGGCGCGGCTGATCCGCGAACCGGACAGTTCGGCGGGTGGTTTCGCGCTTGGCCCCCGCACGGTGGTGGGCCTGCCCGCGTTGGCCGATGCGGGGTTGCTGGCCCCCGGCACGCTGTATGAAACCAAATACCGGCTGGATTTGCCCGACGGGACCGATCTGGCAAGTGCCGAGGCGGCGGCGCGCGCCG
>JBGSJU010000552.1:0-2187 GCA_041741655.1 Rhodobacterales bacterium | reverse complement strand
AGCCCCGCGTGCCCAAGCCCCGACCGCGCGGTCGCGGGCATAGGTCCAGAGCCCGCCAGTTTCTTCGTGGCTGATGATCTGCGCAGCCCCCGTCTCGGCCACCAACCGCGCCAACACATCGACCGCAGGGCCTTGCCGGATTACCAAGGGCAGACCCAGCGCCGCCAGCGCGCCGCGCAGCTCCAGCAGGCTGTCGCGGATGAACGCCCAATGCCGCCCGGAATGGTCCGGCAGCGCCCAGTAGTCCGGTTCCACGATGAACACCGGCAGCACCGACCCGCGCGTGGCGGCCAGCACCAGCGCCGGGTGATCCGCCACCCGCAGATCGCGTTTGAACCAGAGGATGATCGTGGACATGGTGGGCAATCTAACCTGCGGCGCGGCGGTGGAAAGCCCGATCACCTGCGCCCACTACCTGCGCCTTGCACCCGCCCCCCGCCCGGCCTAACTTTCGCGGGTCACAGGAGAACCCGATGAAAGACGCCGCCCCCACTGTCCCGTCCACCGTCTATCTGGCCGATTACGCCCCGCCTGCCTTTCTGGTTGATACCGTGCACCTGACCTTCCGGCTGGCGCCGTCGGCCACGCGGGTGACGGCGCGGATCGCATTTCGGCCCAATCCGGCGACCACGGACCGCACGTTCTTCCTGCATGGCGAGGGGCTGCGCCTGATCTCGGTCATGCTGGATGGCGCGCCGGTCAGCCACAGCGTGACCGACACCGGCCTGACGCTCGACGCGCCCGACCGCGCCTTTGTGCTGGACACGGTGGTCGAGATTGATCCGGCGGCGAATACGGCCCTCGAAGGGCTGTATCTGTCGAACGCCATGTTCTGCACCCAATGCGAGGCAGAGGGGTTCCGCAAGATCACCTATTACCCCGACCGCCCCGATGTGATGGCGGTGTTCACCGTGCGGATCGAAAGCGATCTGCCCGTCATGTTGTCGAACGGCAACCCGGTGGCGCAGGGCGCAGGCTGGGCAGAATGGCACGACCCCTGGCCGAAACCGGCCTATCTGTTCGCGCTCGTGGCAGGCGACCTGCGCGCGGTGTCGGACACGTTTACAACCATGTCGGGCCGCAAGGTGGACCTGAACATCTGGGTGCGCCCCGGCGACGAGGGCAAATGCGCTTACGGTCTGGACGCGCTGAAACGGTCGATGGCCTGGGACGAGACCGCCTATGGCCGGGAATATGATCTGGACCTGTTCAACATCGTCGCCGTCGATGATTTCAACATGGGCGCGATGGAGAACAAGGGGCTGAACATCTTCAATTCGTCCTGCGTGCTGGCCAGCCCCGACACCAGCACGGACGGGAATTTCGAACGCATCGAAGCCATTGTCGCGCATGAATATTTCCACAACTGGACCGGCAACCGCATCACCTGCCGCGACTGGTTTCAACTGTGCCTGAAGGAAGGGCTGACGGTGTTCCGCGACAGCCAGTTCACCGCCGATGAACGCTCGGCCCCGGTGAAACGCATCAATGACGTGATCGCGCTGCGCGCGCGGCAATTCCGCGAGGATAACGGCCCGCTGGCCCATCCGGTGCGGCCTGCGTCTTTCGTGGAGATCAACAATTTCTACACCGCGACCGTTTATGAAAAGGGCGCGGAACTGGTGCGCATGTTGCAGGTGCTGGTGGGGCCGGATGGCTATCGTGCGGCGCTGGATGAATACTTCGCGCGCCATGACGGGCAGGCCGTGACGATCGAGGATTGGCTGGCGGTGTTTGCCGACACAACCGGCCGCGACCTGACGCAATTCGCCCGCTGGTATACCGATGCCGGCACGCCACGCCTGCATGTGACCGAAGACTGGCAGGATGCAGCCTATACGCTGACCTTCCGGCAGGACACGCCCGCCACCCCCGGCCAACCGGACAAGCCGCCGCGCGTGATACCAATTGCGGTCGGGCTCTTGAACCCCAATGGCGACGAGGTGCTGCCCACGACCGTGCTGGAAATGTCCGAGGCCACGCAGAGTTTCCGCTTTGACGGGCTGGCGGCGCGCCCTGTGCCGTCGATCCTGCGTGGGTTTTCGGCGCCGGTGATCCTGATGCGCGATGTCGGCCCGGCGGAACGCGCGTTCATCCTTGCGCATGACACCGACCCGTTCAACCGCTGGGAAGCGGCGCGGGCCCTGGCGCGCGACAGCCTGATCGCCATGGCGCGCGGCGGTGACG
>JBGSJU010000551.1:0-4708 GCA_041741655.1 Rhodobacterales bacterium | reverse complement strand
CTGCTGAACGACCCCGATGCCGGCACGTTTGATCTGTCCAGCCTGCGCGCCATAGGCGGCGGTGGCGCTGCGATGCCCGCGGCGGTGGCGGCGCGGCTGAAGGCGCTGACGAGGCTCGATTACATCGAAGGTTACGGGCTGTCGGAAACCATGGCCGCCACGCACATCAACCCGCCGCAGCGCCCGAAACGGCAATGCCTTGGCATCCCGGTGCAGGACGTGGAAAGCCGCATCATCGACCCCGACACGCTTGCCGATCTGCCGCAAGGCGCGGTGGGCGAGATCATCACCGCCGCGCCGCAGGTGTTCACCGGCTACTGGAACAATCCGGCGGCGACCGAGGCGGCGTTCCTGACCCGCGACGGCAAGCGGTTCTTCCGCACCGGCGATCTGGGCTATGTCGATCCCGATGGCTATTTCTTCATGGTGGACCGGCTGAAGCGGATGATCAACGCGGGGGGCTACAAGGTCTGGCCCGCCGAGGTCGAGGCATTGATGTTCGGCCATCCCGGCATATCCGAGGCTTGCGTGATCGGCGTGCCCGACGCGCGGCTGGGCGAAACCGTGCAGGCGCATGTGGTGCCGCGCGCCGGCACCAACCTGTCGGAACAGGACGTCATCCGCTGGTGTCACAGCCAGATGAGCGCCTATAAATGCCCGCGGTCCGTGGTGTTCACCGACAGCTTGCCGAAATCCGGTGCGGGCAAGGTTCTGTGGCGGATGCTGCAGGATCAGGCGCGGGCAGAAGGCAGCGCGGCATGACGCAGGCCCCGCCCCTTGACCGCGTCGGCCGCACCGCCCTACTGGCACCGATCCGAACCCCGAGTGACCCCCGATGAGAAAACGCGCCGCCGACCCCGGACTTGACCCGCTGGATACTGATGAAAGCGACCGGCAGTTCGTCACCGCGCTGCACCGCGGGCTCGACATCCTGCGGGCTTTCACACCTGCCGACAAGGCGGGCTTGGGCAATCGCGATCTGGCCGACCGCACCGGGTTGCCCAATTCCACGGTATCGCGGTTGACCTATACGCTCTTGAAACTGGGTTATCTGGTCTATGACGATGCGACCGGGCGGTATCGCATGGGGGTGCCCGTGCTGTCCTTGGGCTATGCCTGTCTGGGCGGCATGCGGGTGCGCGATACCGCGCAGGTTTATATGCAGCAACTGGCGGATGATTGCGGCGATGGCGTGCTGGTGGCGCTGGGCGGGCGCGACGACATGACCATGGCCTATATCGCGGCGGCGCGGGCGAAACGCGGCATGATCTCGCTGCAACTTGATGTGGGATCGCGCATCTCGCTGGCACGTTCAGCCATGGGGCGCGCCTATCTGGCCGCCTGCGGTGCCACCGAACGCGCACAGGTCATGGACCGGATCGCCGAACGCAGCCCCGCCGACTGGCCCGCGATCCGTGACGGCATCGCCGACGCCATCGAACAGATCGCCACGCGCGGCTTCTACGTCAACATCGCGCAATGGCAGCCCGATGTGAATTCGGTCGCCGTGCCTTACCGCAGCCCGCAGGGCGACATGCCGCTTCTGGCGTTCAATCTGGGCGGTCCGGCCTTTGTGATCTCGCGCGCGCGGCTGGAGGATGAACTGGGGCCGAAACTGCTGGCGCTGGTCAATACGGTGGCGCGGAACGGCTGACGCGCCGAGGCAGGGTCGAGGCGCACAGCCCCGAATGCACAACCAATGTGCGGCGGGCCGGCGGGCCGGCTATGGCATCACCGGCCCGCGCGCGCTACATTCTGTCGCAGCATAGCAACATCGGAGCGCGCGATGACCGACGACACCTACACCCCGCCCAAGGTCTGGACATGGGAAGCCCCCTCTGGCGGACAGTTCGCGTCCATCAACCGGCCCACGGCGGGCGCAACGCAGGACAAGGTGCTGCCCGTCGGCGACCACCCGTTCCAGCTGTATTCACTAGCCACGCCCAATGGCGTCAAGGTGACCGTGATGTTCGAGGAATTGCTGGCCGCCGGCCACGCCGGCGCCGAATATGACGCCTGGCTGATCCGCATCAACGATGGCGACCAGTTCGGGTCGGGCTTTGTCGCGATCAACCCGAACTCGAAAATCCCCGCCCTGCTGGATCGCAGCGGCGACACCCCGGTGCGCGTATTCGAAAGCGCGTCGATCCTGATGCATCTGGCGGAAAAATTCGGCGCGTTTCTGGCGCCTTCCGGCCCCGCACGCACCGAAACGCTGAACTGGCTGTTCTGGCAGATGGGGTCGGCACCCTATCTGGGCGGCGGGTTCGGGCATTTCTACGCCTATGCGCCGGAGAAATGGAAATATCCGATCGACCGGTTCACCATGGAAACCAAGCGACAACTGGACGTGCTGGACCGCCAACTGGCGCGGCATCCCTTCATCGCGGGCCCGGACTACACCATCGCGGACATGGCGATCTGGCCTTGGTATGGCCAACTGGTGCTGGGGCGGTTGTATGGCGCGGCGGAGTTCCTCGACGTGACCAGCTACACCCATGTCATGGCGTGGGCGCAGAAAATCGACGCGCGCCCGGCGGTGCAACGCGGCCGCATGGTCAACCGCGCCTTCGGCGAGCCGGCACTGCAATTGCACGAACGCCATTCCGCCGCCGATTTTGACACGATGACGCAAGACAAGATCGCCGCCAAGGCGTGACATCTTTCAGGCGGGTGATCCTCACCCGCCTTTTCCTTTTCGCCGGGCGCTGTCATAACGGCGAAAAGGAATTCACATGGCTGACCGCGCCCCCCTGCTGGCCGTCCTCATCGACGCCGACAATACCTCGCCCCGCTGGACCAAGGCGATATTCGACGAAATCGCGTCGCTGGGCGAGGCCTCCGTGCGCCGGGTCTATGGCGATTTCTCGTCCACCCAGATGAATGGCTGGAACAAGGTGCAGGCCGAATTCGGTCTGGTGCCGTTCCACCAGCCGGCCAATACCGTGGGCAAGAACGCGTCCGACATCGCGCTGGTGATCGACGCGATGGACCTGATGCATTCGGGCCGGTTCGACGCGTTCATCCTTGTGTCATCCGACAGCGATTTCACCCGGCTGGCCAGCCGCATCCGCGAACAGGGGCTGGCGGTCTATGGCATCGGTGCGGCGAAAACACCCGATGCGTTCCGCAAGGCGTGCAAGCGGTTCATTTTCCTTGAAAACCTTGAGGGTACCGAGGATCCGGCAAAACCCGCGAGCAAGGCCGAGGTCAAGGCCCCCGCCCGCGATCTGAAAGACGCGCGTGACCTGATCCTGAAGGCGATGGATACCATCGAACAAGAGGATGAATGGTATGCGCTGGGTCCCCTGGGCCAGTTCATCACCGCCTCGACCCCTGATTTCGACCCGCGGTCGTTCGGCAAAAAGAAACTGTCCGATCTGGTCGCCGACCTGAAGATCTTTGAAACCAAACGCGGCCCCGGCAACCAGATGCTGGTGCGCAGAATCGATTGACTATTCGCCCAGCTTGGCGTGCACCTCGTCCAGATCGATCTCGCCCACCGGCATCTTGTTGGCGGGATTGTCGAAATCATAGCGGAACAGGTCGAAATCGCGTTTGTAGATTTCATAGACCAGATGCATCGACAGATCGTCGAAATAATCCTCGACCGGGTGGGCGCGTTTCGGCCCGTGCCCTTCGGATTCGTTGAACCGGGGGATGGTTTTCAGGTTGACCTTTTTCGGCGTCTTGACCGCCTTCAGCACCTCGGCCATGCCCTCGTCGAACTTCTCGGTCCAGAAGATGTGGTCATAGCGCCCGCCATTCACAATGAAGGTGGACACGTGCCCGGACATCGCCGACCAGTGGATGTCGGGTTCCATCGGGCGGCGGAACTTGATGGTGTCGCGGGTGAACAGCAGAAAGCGGCGGAATGACTTGATCTGGTCGAAGTCCTGCTTGCCGTCGTCGCCGCCGACCTCGATCCCGTATTTCTGCACCAACAGCGGCACCAGATTGCCGCGATAGCGTTTGCCGTTGCGCTGGATGCCGCAGATCTTGTCGAAAAACGACGACAGGATGCGGGTGTAGGGGTTGCGCACGCAGGTAAACGCGTAGGATTTGTGGCCCTTGACGTTCGCCTCGATCAACGGCTGGCTGGGCTCGATCGCCCATTTGTGCATGTCCGCCGTGGCATCATGGATGTCGCCGTCGTAGAAACGTCCGTGATCGGAATAGAACATGATCTGCCCGATGGTCGAACAGGCGCATTTCGGCACCACGCGGTAAACCATCGATTCGCTTTGCGTCATCCATGTGCCGGGAAACCCCATGCTCGCCTCCGTTGAACCGCCGGGCTACCCGCCCAAGGCGTCGGCGTCTTGCGCGCCGCTGCTTGACCTGCCACAAAAAACCAGAACTGCGCCGTTCCTTCAACGCCAGATAACATCTATCTGCCTAATGCGGATCGGTAAACACAGGGTTTCGGTTGTCCCATGGCAAGAATCGCCTTCATCCTGCTGTGCCACAAAGACCCGGACGCCATCGTGCGGCAGGCCAAAGGGCTGACGGCGGCGGGCGACTATGTGGCGATCCACTTTGATGGCCGGTCCAAGCCCGAACATTTCCAGAAAATCCGCGAGGCGCTGAAGGATGATCCCGGCGTGGTGTTTGCCCGCAAGCGGCTGAAATGCGGCTGGGGCGAATGGAGCCTGGTCGAAGCCACGCTGCTGGCCGTCGAGGCCGCCGTGAACGCTTTTCCCCGCGC
>JBGSJU010000550.1:0-3527 GCA_041741655.1 Rhodobacterales bacterium | reverse complement strand
GCGGAACCTGATGGTGTCGCGCGTGAACAGCAAGAACCGGCGGAACGACTTGATCTGGTCAAAGTCGTCCTTGCCATCCTCGCCGCCAACCTCGATCCCGTATTTCTGCACCAACAACGGCACCAGATTGCCGCGATAGCGTTTGCCGTTGCGCTGAATGCCGCAGATCTTGTCGAAAAACGACGACAGGATGCGCGTGTAGGGGTTGCGCACGCAGGTGAAGGCGTAGGATTTGTGCGCCTTGACGTTGGCCTCGATCAGCGGCTGGCTGGGCTCAATGGCCCATTTGTGCAGGTCCGCCGTGGCGTCATGGATGTCGCCATCGTAGAACCGGCCATGGTCGGAATAGAACATGATCTGCCCGATGGTCGAACAGGCGCATTTCGGCACCACCCGATAGACCATCGATTCACTTTCCGTCATCCAGGTTCCGGGAAATCCCATACGCGTCTCCGTTAAATCGCCCGGACCGTCCGCCCGGGGCGTCGGCGTCTTGCGCGCCGTTGCTCTACCTGCCACAAAAACCAGAACTGCACCGTTCCTTCAACGTCTGATCATATCTATCTGCCGACTACGGATCGGTAAACACAGGCTTACGGTCGTCCCATGGCAAGAATCGCGTTCATCCTGTTGTGCCACAAGGACCCCGAGGCCATCGTGCGTCAGGCCCGGGGCCTGACGGCGGCGGGCGACTATGTGGCGATCCACTTTGACGCCCGCGCCAAACTCGATCAATTCCAGAAAATCCGCGACGCCCTGCGGGATGACCCGAACGTCACCTTCGCCCGCAAGCGGTTGAAATGCGGCTGGGGCGAATGGAGCCTTGTGCATGCCACGCTGCTGGCGATCGAAGCGGCCGTTGCGGCCTTTCCGCGGGCCACGCATTTCTACATGCTGTCGGGCGATTGCATGGCGATCAAGTCCGCGGAATATGCACGTGATTTTCTGGATGCCGACGATGTGGACTACATCGAAAGCTTCGATTTCTTCGAGTCCGACTGGATCAAGACCGGGATGCGCGAAGAGCGGCTGATCTACCGGCACTGGTTCAATGAACGCACGCAGAAACGCTGGTTCTACGGGTCCTATGACCTGCAGAAACGTCTTGGCCTGACGCGGAAAATTCCTGCGGATATCCAGATGCAGATCGGCAGCCAATGGTGGTGCCTGCGGCGACGCACTGTCGAATGGATACTGGAATTTGCCCGCCAACGTCCCGATGTCATGACGTTTTTCCGCACGACATGGATCCCGGACGAAACATTCTTTCAGACGCTGGTACGCCATCTGGTGCCGGAATCCGAAATCCGCACCCGCACGCTGACGTTTCTGATGTTCACCGAATACGGCATGCCCGTCGTGTTCTACAACGATCACTATGACATGCTGCTGGGGCAGGATTTCCTGTTCGCCCGCAAGATCAGCCCAGAGGCGACCGAACTGCGCGAACGTCTGGCACAGCTTTATGCCGGGACGGATATCGTGTTCCGGATATCGGGCGAGGGCCAAAGCCTGTTTAAGTTCCTGTCGGGCCGTGGCCGCATCGGCCGCCGCTTTGCGCCGCGGTTCTGGGAAACCGAAAGCTCGATCGGGCGCGACCGCGAGTTGATGATCGTGGTCTGCAAGAAATGGCATGTCGCCAAGCGGCTTCTGGAACGCATCCGGCTGGTGATGAACGTCCCCGCGATCGATTACCTGTTCAACGAGGAAACCACCCCCCTGCCGGATCTGGGCGGCATCCAGTCCACGCTGGCAAAACGCACCCGCCATCGCCGCGCGCTGATGCGGATGCTGTTCGATTACTACGAAACCGACCGGCTGATCGTCTGCATCGATCCGGCAAATATCGACCTGTTGAACGATTTCTGCGGCGACCGGGCGAAAACCCGCGTGCTGGAAATCGAATGCCGGTTTTCGGATGATTACCTGATCGGGCATGCGAAACGCGTCGGTCTGGCAGGTGAAAACACCCCGCGCGAAACCATGGAACGCCTGTTGCCCACCATTCGCAACGACATCGCCTTCGAGGCTGACCGCATCCGCGAGGCCGAATTCGAAGGCTACGCCCGCATGCGCGAGGTCGATCCTGTCGAGGTCAACGCCGCGAAACTGTCGCAGTTTCTGACCATCACACCCGACAAGGCGCATGACATCGCGTCCATGCACTATCTTTTTGCCGACTGACACACGCCGCCGAAGGACAGACCATGCCCTATGTCTATGATCCCATGAACGTATTTGCCCGCATCCTGCGCGGCGAGATCCCTAACAAGACGGTGCTGGACACCGCGCACAGCCTTGCCTTTCACGATATCGGCCCGCAGGCCCCCGTGCATGTGCTGGTGATCCCCAAGGGGCCTTACGTGAATTTCGACCATTTCGCCGCCGAAGCATCCGATGCCGAGATTGCCGATTTCACCCGCGCGGTGGGCGAGGTGTGCCGCCTGACCGCGGTGCGGCCCGGTGACGGCGATGGCGGGTATCGCCTGATCTCGAATGCCGGTGACGCCGGCGTGCAAGAGGTGCCGCATCTGCATGTCCATGTACTGGGCGGGCGGGTGTTGGGCCGGATGCTGCAACGGGGGGCATGATGGCGACATTCGCGTTCCGCATCCTGCCACCGCGCGCCGATTTCGCCGCCACGCTGACGCCAGAAGAAGCGGCGGTCATGGGACGCCATTTCGTCTATCTGCAGGGGCTGCACGCCGATGGCTTGGTGCGGTTCGTGGGGCGCACGCAGTCTGGGTCCTGGGGTCTGACGATCCTTGATGTGCCCGACCTGGCTGCGGCACAGGCCATCGCGGCGGCGGACCCCAGTGTCGCCGGTAGGCTGATGCAGGCCGACATCGAGGCGTTTCGCATCGTGACACTGGATCAGGACTGACGCGCCCCGGCGCGCAAGGCGCCAAGGCTGACCGATACCGCAAAAGCGATCGCCGCCACCGCCACGATGGACGGCCCGGCGGGTGTGTCGGCGGTGTAGCTGACCCAGATCCCGGCCAAGGCCGACAGGCTGCCGATGATGGCGGCGCGGGCGACCATGCCTTCGGGCGTCGCGGCAAACGGGCGGGCCGCCGCGGCGGGGATCAACAGCAGCGCCACGATCAACAACACACCCACCACCTTGATTGACACCGCGACCACCAGCGCCATTGCGACCGTCAGCACCAGTTGTTCCCGTCGCGGATTTAGCCCCGCGGCATGGGCCAGATCGGGGCCCAGTGTCGCCGTCAGCAACGCCTGCCACCGCCAAGCCATCAGGGCGCTGACCACCACCGCCACACTCCAGATCGCCACCAGATCGGCCCGGGTGACCGCAAGGATATCGCCGAACAGATAGGACATCAGGTCCAGCGTGACATTGTCCAGAAACGACACCGCCACCAGACCAAAGGCCAGCGCGGAATGGGCCATCACACCTAGCAATGTATCCATGGCAAAGCCGCGCCCGGTCAGCGCGCTGACCGCCAGCGCCATCGCCAAGGCGACCGCTGCCGCGCCCCAGATCACCGGCACGTCCAGCGCCA
>JBGSJU010000549.1:0-2571 GCA_041741655.1 Rhodobacterales bacterium | reverse complement strand
CGGAAAGCCCAGCACATAGGCCAGCGGCGCGCCGACCGCCCAATAGGACAGCATGGCGATGATGGCGGGCACCCGCGTGTCCTGCACGCCACGCAACAACCCCAGCGCCATGACTTGCGCTGCATCGGCGAGTTGAAACAGCGCAGCCCCCGCCATCAGCACCACGCCGATGGCGATCACCGCGTCGCGGTCGGGATCATCGGACGACAGGAAGGCGCCGATCATCGGTGCGGCCAGCGTCAGGAAGGCCACGATGGTCAACGCGGCAAAGGCCAGCGACAGCGCCACGACCATTTGCGCGCCGGCCTTCAACTCGGGGATATCGCCGGCACCCAAGGCACGACCGGCGCGGATCGTCGTGACATTCGACAGCCCGACATGGAACATGAAGGTCATCGACGAGATCTGCAACGCGATCCCATGCGCCGCCAGCGGCACCGTGCCCAGCCAGCCCATCATCAGCGAGGCGGCGGAAAACAGCCCCACTTCGGCCACCGAGGTCACGCCGATGGGCCAGCCAAGGCGGAACACGCGCTTCAGCGCGTCCGGATCGGGCCGCCAGAACCGCACAAAGATGCTATGCTGCGGCGTGACGCGGATGACATAGACGATCACCACCACGGCAGACGCGATCTGCGACGCGACCGACGCCCAGGCCGCGCCGACGATGCCCATTTCGGGCGCGCCCCAATTGCCGAAGATCAGCGCCCAGTTGGCCAGCGCATTGGTCGCGACCGCCGCCAGCGTGGCCCACAAGACGATCTGCGTACGTTCCAGTGCCGACAGGTAGCTTTTCAGCACCATCACCAGCAACGCCGGAAAGATCGACCAGCCCGCCACCGCCAGATAGGCGCCGGCATCCGCCGCCAGCCCGGCATCCTGCCCCAGCAAGCCCAGTACGGTTTCCGCCCCCAACAGCACCGGCAGGGTCAGCACGCCATAGGCCAGCACGATCCAGATCGCCATGCGGGTGACGCGGCGCACCTGCGTCGTCTCGCCGGCCGCCTCGGCCTCGGCCACCATCGGCATCACCGCCCAGGCAAAGCCCGAGCCGAAGATGAACAGGATGAACCAGTACATCGACGCCAGCACCTGTGCCGCCAGCGCCTCGACATCATACCAGCCCAGCATCAGCGAATCGGTCAGCCAGATCGAGGTCTGCGCCAAATGGCTGCCGATCAGCGGCAGGCCAAGCGACAGAATGGCGCGGGCATGTTCGCCGCGGGTTGTCGCGCGGCGTTCTGGGCCCGTCTCCGGGTCCGTGTCCGGGGGCGTGTCTGGGTGGGTCTGGGAAACCATCGTCATGTCCCCCGCTTAGTGGCGTGGAGCGACAGTGACAAGACAGCGCTGCCTGACTGGCGTGAAACCGACCGCCCGCAGCATCGGCAGGACGTAACATGGGCCGTCGCAAGACGGCGTTGGGCAGGTTTCAGCGTGGCAATGCCATCGCCAGCCGTTCCGCGATCGCCCGGCTGCCCTTGGGCGAGGGGTGGATCATGTCTTCCAGATGATAGCTGCTGTCGCCAAAGGGCACCAGATCGGCCATCGACACAAAGGTCACGCCCGGCACCTGCGCGGCCATCTTCGACAGCCGGCTTTCCAGCACCGCGCCTTCGTCGCGGCAGGATTCGATCAGCGAATCAACCCCGGGGCTGCGCAGATAGCCACTGTAGACCACCTGCGCCCCGCTCTGCCGGATGCGTGCGACCAGCGACGGGATCGCACCGCGCAGGCCATCCTCGGAAATCAGCGCGTCCAGCGTCGGGCCGCAACGGTTACAGCCACAGCCGAACATCAGGTCATTGCCGCCGCCGTTCATCACCACCACATCCCACGGACCGCCGGAATACTGCCGCGGGATCGCACCTTTCACATTCGGCAGACCCAGCAGAAAGCGGGTGCCGACAAAGGACCGGTCCGTGATCCGGGTGCCGATCAGCCATTCCAACTGGCGCCCCACCGACCGGCCCGAAATCTTGTTGGTGAACAACATCGAATCGCCGATCATTAGCACCCGCGGGGCCGCAACGCGGCGCGGCGTCTCAGCGGGGCCAGACACGGGTTGTGAAACGGGTTGTGCTACGGGCTCTGTAACGGGTTCTGTAACCGGCCCGGAAACGGGCACGGCCTGCTGCATCCGCGTTTGCGCTTGGGCCGGAATTGTCAGCAATCCCAGCGTGACCGCCAAGATTGTCCCGAAACTTGCAACAATTGACCGCCGTTTCATCATGACTGTCGCCCCCGGTCCTTGCGCCACACTATGCTGTTGCCGCATTTTTGCCCGATTTTCAACCAAGCGCGACGAAACCGGCTGTTTCCGGATATGCGACACCCCTTGACCCGTCCCGGCCAAAGCCGGACACCGATGCCATGTCGCAGGAGTTGCCCGATGCCCGTCCCGAATCCCGCCGCGCTTGATTTTCTGCTGACGCGTCGGTCGCGCCCGGCCAAGACGCTGACCACGCCGGCCCCTGATCGGGCCGGGCTGTTGCCGATCCTGACCGCCGGCCTGCGCGTACCCGATCATGGCAAGCTGGAACCTTGGCGGCTGATCGTGCTGGAACGCGCCGG
>JBGSJU010000548.1:0-3143 GCA_041741655.1 Rhodobacterales bacterium | reverse complement strand
GTCGGCAACGGCGCGCCTTTCGATGCGACGGGCATGGTCAACTGCGCGATCGCGGCGGGCGACGCGATGAAAACCTGCCCGTTCGGCGTGGTGCGCAGCGGGCCCGGCAATGCCGGTGTCTGGATCGCGCTTGGTGGCGGTCAGGAACGGCAGATCCTGTTCGAAGGCGGTGTGCCGGTCGCCACGAACGTGGATGCAAAACTCGGCTTCACCAAGTCGGGTGACATGTTTTCCATCACCATCGGCGACGAACGCTTCATGTTCCCCGAGGCCCTCGTCAACGGCGGCTGATGGCCACGTCGATGCATCCCGCCCCTTGATTGCGCCGGGGCCGGAAACGCGTCGATCTTGCGCAGCCCTGCGGTCGGAAAGGCTTGCCGCCGGGCGCGCGAAAGCGTGATCAGCAGCCCAGTCGCGGCATGTGGTGCATCGGGTTGAAGATCTGCGATCCGGCAGCGTATTCCATTCGCCGCATCAGGCGCTTGGCCACAGCACCACGGCCAGAAAGAATGACACCAACAGCACCACAAAGGCAAAAAGCGTGATCACGGTCACAAGAAGGGCTTTCCCCACGGACAATTGCGCGGTTTGCCGCAGCCAATTGACCACGACGGCGATGTACCAGACGGTTCCGACCAAGACGATCATCAGAGACAGGGACCCGTTCCCCGCAAAAGACTTCTGCGCGACGATCTGCGCAATCCCAAGCATCAGTACGAAGGGCGTGACGATATAGCTGTGGCTGTAGAAGGCCGGTCGGAGCGTTTCGCGGGTCAAGTCGGAGCGTTTCAGGCGCAAATCCATCAAGGCGAACATCATCGGCAACAGGCCAAACACGACGGCGCGAAACACCAGCAGATTGCGATCATCTTGGGCGAGCCATGCCATGAGCTCGTTTGGCGTATTGGTGATCTTGGCGTCGAACAGATGCAGAAAACCAATCGTCAGGAACATCAGGATCGGCGGGCTCAATGCCTCGGCAAAGCGGTGCTCGGAATCGTCGGTGATTTCCGACGCGCCATAGCGCATCATGCGATGGGGAAAGCGGACGCAGTACCACAAGGTCAGCGGCAGGAAGATGAACCACGAGAGAAGTTCGTAAAGAAATTCCTCGATGGACCGAACCAGCGCCATCAGGTCCATGTTGTGTTCCTTTCGCGCGCGACAGGATTTGGCTCTGTCACGTCGGCAATCAAGCGGCATTGGCCCTGTCCCGACTTGGCGTCGCCGATGGGACCAAAGCCTGCATTTTGGTAGGCCCGGAGGGACTTGAACCCCCAACCAAGGCGTTATGAGCGCCCTGCTCTGACCATTGAGCTACAGGCCCGACCTGTTGCGTTGGGTGGCAGAGCAGGGCGCGCACGTCAAGTCGGATGGCGAATATCCCTGCCGATCAATGTGGAGACACGCCGGCTTTGCTGCTCGCATTGCCAAGCGCGTTGCCAATCACGCCCCCATAGGCTACGCCGCGCGGCATCATTTCCAGCCGGGGACGCCTGCCATGACCACGCCCACCGATGCGCCGAAGAACGGGATCACCTATGCCGATGCGGGGGTGGATATCGACGCGGGCAACCGGTTGGTGGACCGGATCAAGCCGGCGGCCAAGGCCACCGCTCGTCCCGGCGTGATGGGGGGCTTGGGCGGGTTCGGCGCGCTCTTTGACCTTAAGGCGGCGGGGTATGTTGACCCCGTGCTGGTGGCGGCCACGGATGGGGTGGGCACCAAGCTGCGCATTGCCATCGACACTGGCACTGTCGATACCATCGGGATCGACCTTGTGGCGATGTGTGTCAATGATCTGGTCTGCCAAGGCGCGGAGCCTCTGTTTTTTCTGGATTATTTCGCCACCGGCAAGCTGGAGGTCGAACAGGCCACCCGCATCATCAATGGCATCGCGCAGGGCTGCGCAGAGACCGGCTGTGCCCTGATCGGCGGCGAAACGGCGGAAATGCCGGGCATGTATCACGCGGGCGATTTCGATCTGGCGGGCTTTGCCGTCGGCGCGATGGAACGGGGCACCGACTTGCCACGCGATGTGGCCGACGGCGACGTGCTGTTGGGGCTGGCGTCGTCCGGGGTGCATTCCAACGGCTATTCTCTGGTGCGGCGGCTGGTTGACCTGTCCGGTCTGGGCTGGGACGCGCCTTTTCGTGACACGACTTTGGGGGCGGCGCTGCTGGCCCCGACGCGGCTGTATGTCAAACCCGCGCTGGCGGCGATCCGGGCGGGGGGCGTGCATGGCCTTGCGCATATCACCGGCGGCGGGTTGACCGAAAACCTGCCGCGCGTCTTGCCGGACGGGTTGGGGGCGCGGATCGATCTTGACGCATGGACACTGCCCGACCTGTTCCAGTGGCTGCGCGGCGTCGGCGGCATGGCCGAGGCGGAAACGCTGAAGACCTTCAATTGCGGCATCGGCATGATCCTTGTGGTGGATGCAGGCCGTGCCGAAGCACTGGTGGATCTGCTGCGCGATATGGGGGAAACCGTCACGGTCATAGGGGCGGTCGAACCGGGGCAGGGCGTGCGTTACACAGGGTCGCTGTGATCAAGGTTGCCATCCTGATCTCGGGCGGCGGGTCCAACATGGTCCGGCTGGTCGAGGACATGAAGGGTGATCACCCCGGGCGGCCCTGTCTGGTGCTGTCAAACGACCCCGCAGCGGGCGGGTTGGCCAAGGCGCAGGCTTTGGGCGTGCCGACCGCCGTGGTCGATCATCGCGCCTACAAGGGCGACCGCCCGGGGTTCGAGGCGGCGGTGCAGGCGGAATTGCAGCGCGCGGGCGCGCAGGTGGTCTGTCTGGCCGGGTTCATGCGTGTGCTGACGCCCGGTTTCGTGCCGCTGTGGGAGGGGCGGCTGCTGAACATCCATCCGTCCCTGCTGCCGAAATACAAGGGCCTGCACACCCATCAGCGCGCGCTGGATGCGGGCGATGCCGAAGCCGGATGCACGGTGCATCTGGTCACGGCGGCGCTGGATGACGGGCCGGTTCTGGGTCAGGCGCGGGTGCCGGTGTTGCCGGATGATACGGCGGACACGCTAGCGGCGCGGGTTCTGGTGGCGGAACACCGGCTGTATCCGGCCGTGCTGCGGCAGTTTCTGGCGGGGTTGCCCGCAGCAGGGTCAGACGCCTGATCGGC
>JBGSJU010000547.1:0-4346 GCA_041741655.1 Rhodobacterales bacterium | reverse complement strand
GCGATGGCAAAGGCGTCGTAGACGGTCGCGCAGCGCGCGGCCAGCGCCTCAGCGGCCAGCCGGGCAGGGGTGCCGTCGATCAGGGGTGGCATGGGGCGCATGGGTCAGACCCGCTCGATCAGCATGGCCATGCCCTGTCCTGCACCGAGGCACATCGACAAGATGGCATAGCGCCCGCCGGTGACGTGCAGGTGTTCGACCGCTGTCATGCACATTCGCACCCCGGTCAGCCCCGGCGGATGACCCAGCGAGATGCCGCCGCCATACAGGTTGTGCCTATCGCGCGGGATGCCCAGTTCGCGTTCGGCATGGATGTTGACCACGGCAAACGCTTCGTTGATCTCGAAATAATCGATGTCGGAAATCCGCAGGCCACGCTTGTCCAGCAAGCCGCGGATGGCAGGCACCGGCCCATGCCCCATGATTCGCGGCGGAACGCCGACCACGTGCCAATCCACCAACCTGGCCTGCGGGGTGCCGCCAGCGGCCTCCATCGCCGCGCGGCTGCCGACAATCACGAACCCCGCCCCATCGGTCACGCCTGACGAATTGCCTGCCGTCACCTTGCCACCGTCGCGAAATGCCGGGCGCAGGCGGGCGAGCTTTTCCAGCGTGGCATCACGGCGTGGAAATTCGTCCACCGCAAAGGTCCGGATGCCTTTGCCGTCGGGCACGTCGATCGGCACGATCTGGCGGGCAAGGAACCCCGAGGCGATGGCTGTTGCCGCACGGGTCTGGCTCATCGCCGCCCAATCGTCCATCGCTTCGCGGGAATGGCCGAAATCCTCGGCGACGTTTTCCGCCGTTTCGCCCATGTATTCCAGACTGAACGGGCAGCGATAGGCCCAGTCCAGCGTATCTTCCAGCGCCGCAGTCCCGCGCCCCAGCCCCCAGCGTGCGCCCGCAACGGCATGGGGTGCACGCGAATAGCATTCCGCCCCGCCAGCCAGCGCAAGACGGGAATGCCCGGATGCGATCTGTTGGCCTGCCGACAGGATAGCCTGCAATCCCGACGCACAGGCGCGCACGACCGCCAGCGCGCCCGCCGATTCCGGTATGCCTGATTTCACCCCGACGACGCGCGCGGCGAACAGGGTGTCGCGGTCGGTCGGCACCGTGGTCGTGAAAACCATGTGGTCGATGGCCTCGGCGGCGATGCCCGACCGCGCCACACAGGCCTGTGCCGCATGGCCGGCCAGGTCGGTCAGGCCGACATCCTTCAATGACCCGCCATAATTGCCCATCGGGGTCCGCGTGCCGGCGGTGATGACGATTTCGGTCATGACGTTCCCTTTATCCTTGCAGCCGGACCGGCAACCGCCGGGTTCCGCGCGGCACCATGGCATCCAGCCATTCCGGCCCCTGTTCGGGATCAAGCGCCAGCGCGGGAAACCGTGCGATCAGCTTTTGCACGGCGATCTGCCCTTCGACCCGCGCCAGTCTTGCGCCCAGACACAGATGGATGCCCTGACCGAAGGTCAGGTGCCGGTTCTGTTGGCGGGCAATGTCGAACCTGTCGGCCTGATCAAAGATGCGCGGGTCGCGGTTGGCGGAATTGACCATCACAAACACCCGCTCGCCCGCCCGCAAGGTCTTGCCATGCAGGCTGTGATCCTGCGCGACCACGCGCACCAGCGCGTTGGTGGGGCCGTCAAACCGCAGGACCTCTTCGATGGCGGAGTCGATCAGCCCCGGGTGGGCGCGCAACAGGGCCAGTTGCTCGGGGTGGCGCAACAGGTGCAGCGCGGCATTGCCGATCAGGTTCGTCGTCGTCTCGTGCCCGGCAAACAGCACCAGAATGCAGGTCGCCACCAGTTCATCAGTGCTCAGCGCATCGCCTTCGTCGCGGGCGTTGATCAGATCCATCAGAAACCCGGGGCGGGGGGTGGCGCTGCGGTCCAGGATCAGACCGCGGAAATACTCGGACATCAAGCGGCACCCGCGTGCCGCCCGTTCGTATTTGTTGCCCGAATTCCGCGCGCCCCCGATGAACACGGCCATGTCGTCGGACCATTCCTTGAAATCGTCCAGCATGTCGCGCGGCACATCCAGCAGGTCCATGATGACATAGGCCGGCAGTTGCAGCGCATAGGCGCGGATCAGGTCGGTCCGCTGCTCGGCCGTCGCCTGCATCCGGTCCAGCAACAGATCGGCGATGCTTTCGATACGCGGGCGCATCGCGTCGATCGCGGCCGGCGTGAAGGCATGGCGCAGGATGCGGCGCAGGCGGGTGTGATCGGGCGGGTCGCGGAAGGCCAACCAGAGGTTGAGGTAATGCACCACATCGCGCAGGGTTTCGGCGTCTTGCGGCGGCAGTGATTCGTAGAACGCCGTCAGCCGGTTGACCGACAGGTGATCCGACAGCAGCAGATCGCGCACATCGGTATAGCGCGTGGCGATCCAGGACTTGAGCGAGGGGCTCCAGTGCAGCGGGTCTTCTTCGCGCAGACGGTCGTAAACGGGGAACGGGTTGGCCATCACCGCCGGGTCGGATGGGTCATAGATCAGTGTCTGGGCGGGCGCTGTGGCTGTCATGTGCGCGTTCTCCGTCACGAGGAACCGGGGCATTGTCACCAAACATATGTTTGTTTAGCATTAAATCAGCCGCAGCCTTCGCACAAGCCTATTGTCGCCCCGCAGGAGGACCCATGACCGACCAGCTTGACGATCCACAGGTGTTTCTGACGGACCTGTTTGCAACGCATGCCCGGTTTCACCCCCGCAAAGAGGCGGTGATCTGCGGTGATGTGCGGCGGACCTGGGGCGATTTTGATGCCGGGATCAGCCGGGTCGCCCATGCCCTGCTGGCCGATGGCGTGCAAAAGGGCGACCGGGTGGCCCTGCTGATGGCCAATTCGGTGGAAATGCTGGAATGCACCTTTGGGGTGGTGCGCGCAGGTGCCGTTGTGGTGCCGCTGTCGGGTCTCTTGACGCCCGACCAGCTCACTCACCTGATCGCCGACAGCGGTGCGGTGCGGGTGATCGTGTCGGCGGTGTTCCATGCGACTGCACAGGCGATCCGCCCCCGTCTGCCACAAGTGCCCGAAACCGGCTGGATCGCCGCGGGATTCGGCGGCGAAGGCTGGCGCGGGCTGGAGGATTTCACCGCGGGCCAGCCTGCAACTGTGCCAAACGTGCGCCATGCGCTGATCGACGATTTCAACATAATCTATTCTTCGGGCACAACGGGCCTGCCAAAGGGCATCGTCCAGACCCACCGCGCGCGACTGCACTGGGCGTTTTCCAATGCGGTGGAAATGGGGTTTACCGACCAGTCCCGCGCGTTGACCACTACCGCGCTCTATTCCAATGGTACCTGGTTGATGATGCTGCCGGTGCTGTTTGCGGGGGGCACATTGGTCGCCATGCCTGCGTTCGATGCGGGCGGGTTTCTGGACACCGTGCCGCGGGAACGCATCACCCATACCTTCATGGTGCCGACGCAGTATCAGATGGTGCTGGCGCATCCCGGTCTGGCAGGCGCCGACCTGTCGTCGCTGCGCTGTATGCTGTCGGCCGGGTCGGCCCTGCGGCGTGACGTCAAGCGCGAGATCATGGCCCGCATCTCGCCGCATCTGATCGAAATGTACGGCTTTTCCGAAGGCTTTTCGACAATGCTGAAGCCCGGCGCCCCGCCCGAAAAGTTCGCCTCGGTCGGAACCCCGGTTCTGGGCTTCGACGTGCGCATCGTCGATGACGCAGGCATCGAATGCCCGCCCGGCACCCCCGGTGAAATCGCAGGCTATGGCGCGGGCATGATGAAGGGGTATCACAACCGCCCCGACGTCACCGCCGACCTGATCTGGCGCGACGAACGTGGCCGAAGCTTCATGCGCTCGGGCGATATCGGGATGCTGGATACCGATGGCTACCTGCACATCCTCGACCGCAAGAAGGACATGGTGATCTCGGGCGGCTTCAACGTGTTTCCCGCCGACGTCGAAAGTGTCGTGGGCCAGCACCCCGACGTGTTCGACGTGACGGTGATCGGCGTTCCGCATGACAAGTGGGGCGAAAGCTGTCTGGCGCTGATCATCCCGAAACCCGGGGTCACGCTGGACTGTGAGGCCGTGCAGGCATGGGCGAACGCGAGGCTGGCCAAACATCAACGGTTGGTCGCGGTCGAGACGCGGACCGAGTTTCCGCGCAACGCGCTGGGCAAGGTGCTGCGGCGGGTTTTGCGCGACCCCTATTGGCAAGGAGTGCGGGCATGACAATGCGGATCGGCGTGGTGGGGGCCGGAGCGATCGGCGGTTTTCTGACCGCGCATCTGACCCGTGTCGGGGGATCGGTGCATGTGCTGGCGCGCGGCGCCACGCTGGCCGCGTGGCGCGACCATGGGCTGA
>JBGSJU010000546.1:0-1665 GCA_041741655.1 Rhodobacterales bacterium | reverse complement strand
GCGGCATCGGGCACGGCTTCCCAGATCAGGCCCCATTCATCGGCCTGCCGCGCGCTGATCTTGTCGGCGAACAATGCGGCCCCCATCGCCTTGGCCGCGCCCATGCCGCGCGTCATCCAGTAGGTGCCGCCCGCATCCGGGATCAGGGCGATCCGGGTGAAGGCCTGAAGGAAATAGGCGCTTTCGGTGGCGATGACCACATCGGCGGCCAGCGCCAGATTGGCCCCCGCACCCGCCGCCGCCCCATTGACCGCCGAGATTACCGGCACCGGGCAATCATAGATCGCGCGCAACATGGGCCCGTATTCATCGCGCAGGGTGCGTTCCAGATCGATCTCGGCCCCGGTGGCGCGATCGGACAGGTCTTGTCCGGAACAGAACGCCCGGCCCGACCCGGTCACCACCAGCACGCGCGCCGCGGTCCCGGCACGACCGGCCGCATCGGCGATTTCGGCCCGCATCTGCGTGTTCAGCGCATTCATCTTGTCCGGTCGGTTCAGCGTCAATAACGCCACACCGTCGGTCACCGCATAGGTGATGGTCTGATAATCCATGGTCGTCCTCCCTGCCCCGGCGTCAGATTACCCGACGCACCCGGCAGGAAAAGGCGAAACCCTGCGTCAGTCGTTCAGAATGTCGCGCAAGCGCGCCTGTTCCTCGGCGGAAAGGGCGGCGGCGGCTTCGGGGGCTGCCCCCCTGCGGCGCAGAAACGCATAGCCGACGCCCAGCCCAAGGATCAGCATGGCGGGCCCGGCGCCCCATAACAGCCAGTTCGACCCCCCCGCCAACGGCTTCAACAACACATATTCGCCGAAACGGTCCACGATGAACGTGACCACTTCGCGGTCGCTGTCACCGGCGACCAGCCGTTCGCGCACCAGAAGCCGCAGGTCACGGGCCAGATCCGCGTTGGATTCGTCGATGGATTCGTTGCGGCAAACCAGACAGCGCAGACCCTTGCTAATCTCGCGCGCCCGCTGTTCCAGCACCGGATCGGGCAGGACTTCATCGGGCTGCACCGCCTGCGCGCCTGTCCCGGCCAGCAGCAGCGCCAGAACAAGGACCAGAGGTTTCATTCCGCAGGCACCGCCGCGGCCAGTGGACGCCGCGCCCCGGCGGCGACGCGATAGCGCCTGTCAGTCAGGCTTAGCACGCCGCCCAACGACATCAGGATCGCCCCACCCCAGATCCAGTTGGCGAAGGGTTTGATATAGGTGCGCACGGCCCAGCCGCCATCGTCCTGCGGGTCGCCGATCACCAGATACAGATCGCGCCAGAAGCCGCTGTCGATCCCGGCTTCGGTCGTCGGCATCTGCGCCACGGGATAGACCCGCTTTTCCGGATGAACGGTGGCAACCACCCGATCACCGCGGGCAACGGTCATTTCGGCCACGGTGGAAAGGTAATTCGGCCCCTGCTGGCGGTCCACCTTTTGCAAGGTCACGGTATAGCCCGCGACATCGAATGGTTCGCCGATCTTTGCAGTGCGCACATCTTCAACGTCATAGGCCATCAGCCCGGCGATGCCGATGAAGGTGACGCCCAGCCCGGCATGCGCCACCGCCTTGCCCCAATCGGCACGTGGCAGCCGCAACAGGCGCGCGGCACCGGCGGTTCCGGTGCGCGACCACAGATCCGTGGCCGAGGCCGCCACCAGCCAGACGC
>JBGSJU010000545.1:0-1599 GCA_041741655.1 Rhodobacterales bacterium | reverse complement strand
GGTGCCGGGCGCGGCGATTGGGGCCGCCTCCGCCACGGTGTAGCGGTCCACCGGTGCGTCGAGGATCGCCTCGTCCGCTCCCAGTTCCGCCTGCCAGTCCAGGCAGGCCAGCGCCCATTCGCAATCCAGAACCGATTCCATGCGACGACCCTATCCATCCCGGCGGGTCTGCGCCATCTCCCGCCACCGCGTGACCCTGCTTGTCCGCCGCCCATGATCCGGTCTATATCGGCCTGCGTCCAGCGCCCAGCCCGGCCCCGGACCAAGCCAAGGAGCGGCGCATGCGTTTTCCCCACCGGCATCTGCTCGGCATCGAACATCTGGCACCGGATCACATCACCACGCTGCTGGATCTGGCCGATCAATACGTGGCGCTGAACCGGCGCGAGGTGAAACATTCCGACGCGCTGGCGGGGCTGACGCAGATCAACCTGTTCTTCGAGGCATCGACCCGGACGCAATCCAGTTTCGAACTGGCCGGAAAACGCCTTGGTGCCGATGTGATGAACATGGCGGTGGCCCAGTCCAGCGTCAAAAAAGGCGAAACCCTGATCGACACCGCGCTGACACTGAACGCGATGCACCCGGATCTGCTGGTGGTGCGCCATCCGGCATCGGGCGCGGTTGCGCTGCTGGCCGCCAAGGTGAATTGCGCCGTTCTGAACGCAGGCGACGGGCGGCACGAACATCCGACGCAGGCACTGCTGGACGCGCTGACCATCCGGCGGGCCAAGGGCCGGTTGCACCGGCTGACCGTGGCGATCTGCGGCGACATCGCGCATAGCCGGGTCGCGCGGTCCAACATCCTGCTGCTGAACCGGATGGAAAGCCGCATCCGCCTGATTGGTCCGCCAACGCTGATGCCCGCCGGCATCGCGGATTTCGGCGTCGAGGTTCATGACGACATGCGCGCGGGGCTGAAGGGCGCCGATGTGGTGATGATGCTGCGGCTGCAAAAGGAACGCATGGATGGCGGGTTCATCCCGTCGGAACGCGAGTATTACCACCGTTACGGGCTGGACGCGGAAAAGCTGTCGCATGCCGCGCCCGACGCCATCGTGATGCATCCCGGCCCGATGAATCGCGGCGTGGAAATCGATGGCGAGATCGCCGATGACATCAACCGCAGCGTCATTCAGGAACAGGTGGAGATGGGCGTGGCGGTGCGGATGGCGGCGATGGATCTGCTGGCGCGCAACCTGCGGGCGGAACGGGTGCGACAGCGCGCCGAACGCGAGGTGATGGCATGACGGCCATCCGCGCGGTCTGGGTCTTCGCTCTGGAAGGTCATGACCAGATCGGTGTGCCCGAGGCGCTGGCCGCAGCCTTGGGTGTCGCCACGCTGGACCCGGACTTCGTGGAACAGTTTCGCGCCGACTCGCTGTCGGATTACGGGTTTTCCACCTATCTGACCGATGCCAACGGCATGGATGCCGACATGGTGGCGCGGGATGCTGCGGTTCTGGATGCGCTGACCGGGCCGGTGGTGCTGGCGTTTTCGGCCGCCTTGCCGCCCGGCACCGCGCCCGATCCCCACCCGCCCCTGCGGCTGATCGGACATTACGCCGAAACGGTTGCCTTGCGCCTGCCGGAACCGCT
>JBGSJU010000544.1:0-3566 GCA_041741655.1 Rhodobacterales bacterium | reverse complement strand
CGCCGCCTCGGTGGCCCGGCCCAATCCGCCGCGCACGGATCCCGGCAGCCGGTCCAGCAGGTTTTCCGCCCGGCTACCCAACAGGTTCAACACCTGCATCCCCAATCCATACGCTTGTGTGTGTCGCACGGCCAGATCCCGCATCCTGATCTGGATTTCGCCGTCGCTCAGGCGCGGCGGGGCGCGGTCGATGATGTCCATGGCGGTCTCCCTTTGCATCAGAATGGGCTCGGGGCGGCTGCGGTTCAAGGGTGCGCATCGGTCCAGCGCGTCACCGCACCCTTGATGCCATCCCAGGCGCCATCGCGCACCTCATAACCCAGTATGCGCGCGGGGTTGGTGGGCGGCGGCATCTCCACGCCTTCCATCCGGTCGAATCCGAAACGGCCATAATAAGGCGCGTCGCCGACCAGCAGCACCCGGTCCCACCCGGCGCGCGCCGCACGTTCCAGACTTTCCTGAATCAGCAGTGCGCCCAACCCCTCGCCCTGCCGGGTCGGATGCACGGCAACGGGGCCCAGCAACAGCACCGGATGCCCGCCCACCCGCACCGGCCAATAGCGGATCGCGCCCGCAAGTATGCCATAGGTATCCCGCGCCACCAGACACAACGCGGCCACCGGGGCCACCCCGTCGCGCAGACGATAGGATGACAAGGCCGTGCGACCCGGGGCAAAGCACAGATCCATCAGGTTTTCCACCTCCCAGCGATCCCCGGGCTGTTCTTCGCTGAGGTCGTAAAGGTCCTGCACGCCACACGCCCCATTTTCGCACAGATCAACAGGTGGTCAGGCGCTTAACATGGCGCTAGGTCAGGGGAAACCATGCATGAAAGGAATCCCCCCATGTTCTACCGCCCCGCCGATGGCCATGGCTTGCCGCACAACCCGTTCAACGCCATCGTGACGCCCCGCCCGATCGGGTGGATTTCGACGCGCGGCACCGATGGCGCGGACAATCTGGCCCCCTATTCCTTTTTCAACGCCGTGGCCTATGACCCACCGCAGGTCATGTTCGCGTCCACAGGCGTGAAATCCGACCGCCCGGGGACCAAGGATTCGGTGGCGAATATCCGCGAAACCGGGGTGTTCTGCGTGAATATCGTCGAATATGCCATGCGCGACGCAATGAACGCGTCGTCCAAGACATTGCCCGCCGGCACCGATGAATTTGCCCATGCCAAACTGGCCAAGGCCGCCTGCACGACGATTGACTGCCCACGCGTCGCCTTGGCGCCCGCCGCGCTGGAATGCCGGCTGACCACGATCGTATCCCTGCCGGGCGAGGCGAATTTCGCGGTGTTCGGTGAGGTCGTGGGCGTGCACATGCGTGACGATTGCATGGTGAACGGACGCTTCGACGTCCTGCAATTCCATCCGCTGGCGCGTCTGGGGTATCGCGAATATTCCCGGATCGACACCTTGTTCGAACTGACCCGGCCCGACGAGATGTAAATATTCCCCCTCACGTTCCCGCGTGCACATCTTAACGATGTTGACGTAATTCTCCGCCATATTCAGGTTTGCGCGCAGGAACACCGGTCATTCGGCCGGGTGGGAGGATCGTTTGATTTCGCAATATTACCGCCTGATCACCTTCGCCGGGGTGATTCTGGGCCTGTTCGTCAGCCTGATCCTTGCGATCTGGTTCAGCGCGGCCTGGATTGCCGTGGTCATTTTTGCCGTGCTTGTGGTGATGGGCGTCCGGGATGTGACGCAGACCAAACACGCTGTGCTGCGCAACTATCCCGTTCTGGGCCGGTTGCGCTATTTCTTCGAGGAAATCCGCCCGGAAATCCGCCAGTACCTGATCGAGGATGATGACGAGGAACTGCCATTTTCCCGCGAACAGCGCGAAATCGTCTATCAGCGCGCCAAGAACGTCGAGGACAAGCGCCCGTTCGGCACCAAGAAGCGCGTCTATGACGGTGGGTATCAATGGCTGACCCATTCCATCGTGCCGCGCAAGATCGACGATTTCAACTTTCGCGTGCCCATCGGCGGGCCGGATTGCAAGATGCCCTACAGCGCATCGATCTACAATATTTCTGCGATGTCGTTCGGCGCATTGTCGGCCAATGCGATATTGGCGCTGAACACCGGCGCGAAACGCGGCGGTTTTGCGCACGACACCGGCGAGGGCGGCATTTCGCGCTATCACCGCGAAGGCGGCGGTGATCTGATCTGGGAACTCGGGTCGGGCTATTTCGGCGCGCGCACGCCCGACGGGCGGTTCGATCCGGTCCGATTTGCCGAACAGGCCGCCGATCCGCAGATCAAGATGGTGGAACTGAAACTGTCGCAAGGCGCCAAGCCCGGTCAGGGCGGCATCCTGCCCGCCGCCAAGATCACCGCCGAAATCGCCGCGGCGCGCGGCGTGCCGATGGGCGAGGATTGCCATTCGCCCGCCTCGCAT
Source organism: Rhodobacterales bacterium (assembly GCA_041741655.1). Taxonomy (GTDB): domain Bacteria; phylum Pseudomonadota; class Alphaproteobacteria; order Rhodobacterales; family Rhodobacteraceae; genus UBA9554. The sequence continues at coordinate 1,151 of JBGSJU010000544.1, read as the reverse complement.
TCCGCGTTTCACACGCCCATCGAGATGATGGAATTCATCGCCCGAATGCGCGAGTTGTCCGGCGGGAAACCCACGGGGTTCAAGCTGTGCATCGGGCACCGGCGCGAATTCATGTGCATCGTCAAGGCGATGCTGGAAACCGGCATCACGCCCGATTTCATCGTGATCGATGGCACCGAAGGCGGCACCGGGGCGGCCCCGATGGAATTCGCCAACCACATGGGCATGCCGCTGGTCGAGGGGCTGACGTTCGCGCATAACACGCTGCGCGGCGCGGGCCTGCGCGATCAGGTCAAACTGGGCGCGTCGGGCAAGCTGATCCATGCGTTCCACATCGCCAAGGTGCTGGCGCTTGGTGCCGATTGGGCCAATTCGGCGCGCGGGTTCATGTTTGCCGTCGGCTGCATCCAAGCGCAGGCCTGTCATACCAACCATTGCCCCACCGGCGTCGCAACGCAGGATCCGGCAAGGCAAAAGGCGCTGGTCGTCACCGACAAGGCCGAACGTGTGTACAATTTTCACAAGAACACCGTGAAGGCACTGGGCGACATGGCCTCGGCCGCCGGTCTGTCGCATCCGTCCGGGTTCGCCCCGCATCACCTGATGATGCGAGAAAACGACCGGGACATGGTGACGGGTCAGGACGTCTATCCCTATATGCCCGAAGGTTTCCTGCTGCGGGCCGATGACGAGCGGTTCGGGTATCTGGAACGCTGGAAACGGGCGCGGGCCGCCCAGTTCGAACCGATTGATGGCGGCGTCTGACGCCGCCCTTTACAGGCGCAGCAAGGGCAGCCCCAGCAGTGCCTGGGTAAACACTGCCAGCGTGACAACGCCCCAGACTGCCGCAAGCACGGGGATATTCGATGCGGACCCGCCGCGCCGGTCCAGCAGCAGCCCCGCCAGTGGCAGGCCCTGCAGGGCGTGCAGCGCCAGAAAATGCGCCGGGCGCAGGTCGCCCACGGCTGCTGACCACCCGAGGATCGGCAGTGTCGCCGCGCCGTCCGGCGGCACACCAACCAAAGCACCGGTTCCCGATGACATGGTGCCCGCCACGATCAGGGTCAGCCCGAACGAGGTCAGCGCCCCCCACCAGATCCCCGCTCGCGTCGCCGGGCCCAGCAACGACGCGTCGTCGCGCTGCGCGATGC
>JBGSJU010000543.1:0-1549 GCA_041741655.1 Rhodobacterales bacterium | reverse complement strand
CGCCATGGGCCTGCCCGGCACGGCCGAAGGCTTTGGCGGTGATGTCGGGTCGAAAACCGGTGCCGAGGCGCTGGCGGACGAAGTCGCGCGCCGCACCGACCGGCTGCATATCCTGATGAACAACGCGGGCCGCACGTGGGGTGCGCCGTTGGGCGAACATCCCTACGAGGCGTGGGAAAAACTGCTGGCGCTGAATGTCACGGGCATGTTCCACTTGACACAATGCCTGCTGCCGCTGCTGGAAAAGGCCGCCAGCGATGACGACCCCGCCCGCATCGTCAATGTCGGCTCGGTGATGGGCGAAATTCCCAAGGGCACCGCGACCTATTCCTATGCGGTGTCCAAGGGCGCGGTGCATCACATGACCCGGGTGCTGGCCAATGATCTGGCCGCCCGGCGGATCACCGTGAATGCCATTGCGCCGGGGCCGTTCGTGTCCAAGATGACCGCCTTCGCCTTGGGTACCGCCGAGGGTCAGGCGGAATCCGCCGCCGTCGTGCCCTTGGGCCGGGTGGGCCGCCCCGAGGATATCGCCGGCGCGCTGCAATATCTGTGCGGGCGCGGCGGGGCCTATGTCTCGGGCGCGATCCTGCCCTTGTCCGGGGGGATGCAGTCGCACGCGCCCGGCAACCTGTTCAACAAGGAGCTTTGACATGGCCCTGCCCGCCGCATCGTTGCTGCCCCGCGCCGATTTCGAGGCACTGGTGGGACAGGAAATCGGGGTGTCGGACTGGTTCCTGATCGACCAGTCGCGCATCGACGCCTTTGCCGACTGCACCGAGGATTGGCAGGACATCCATGTCGATCCGGTGGCCGCAAAGGATAATCCGTTCGGCACCACCATCGCGCATGGCTTCCTGACGCTGTCGCTGTTGTCGGCGATGGTCTATCAGGTGCCGTCGATCGAAGGCGTCAAGATGGGCGTGAACTATGGCTTTGACCGGGTGCGGTTCGTGTCACCGGTGCCGGTGGGCGCGCGGGTGCGGGCGCGGTTCGTGTTGGCACAGTTCGCGGAAATCCGTCCGGGCGAGGTGCAGACGACGCTGGATGTAACGGTGGAAATCGACGGCGCGGCGAAGCCGGCGCTGGTCGCGGTCTGGCTGGGGCGGCGGTATTTCTGAGGAGGCGAAAATGCGGTTCGACGGGCGGGCGGCGAATGGGTGTTCGACATGATCGGCCCCGATGGCACGGTGTATCCCAATCATCACCGCTACCACGCCGTGCTGGCCCCGGAACGTCTGGAATACAGCCTGCACTGGGGCGAAAACGGCCCGAAACATGCCGATGCCTGGGCCAGTTTTGACCCGGTCGAAGGCGGCACGCAGGTTACGTTGGGCATGGTGTTTGCCACGGCCGCCGAATTTCAGACCGCCAAGGGGTTCGGCGCGATCGAACTGGGCTTGCAGACGCTGGGCAAGCTGGCGCGCCACATCGGCATGGCCTGATCCGTTGTGGCCGACTATTTCTGCCGGATCGGCTTTTTGCCCGGTCCGGCGGCGCGGCAGCGGTCGGAACAGTATTTCACCTCGTCCCAGACCTTTTCCCATTT
>JBGSJU010000542.1:0-4242 GCA_041741655.1 Rhodobacterales bacterium | reverse complement strand
CGCCGGTCTGGTGCGGCAATGACCGGCGATCACGTCCGGCGGTAACGCCCGGCGGCCAGATCTGGCGCGCCGCCCCGCAACCGGGTCGGCGCCGTTCCGCCGTTTGTGTTTTGACCCCCGCGGGCGCAGCGTGTAAAGCAGTCGGAACGCACAGAAAGGCAAGGCCGTGGTTCGTTTCGTGATGTCCGTGCTGGGGGGGCTGTTTACCCTCGTCACGCTTGGGATGTTCGCCGCCGCCCTGTCGATCGGGGCCGTGTTCTACATCTATGGCCGCGACCTGCCGAGCTACGAAAGCCTAGCGCAATACACGCCCAAGACCATCAGCCGGATCTATTCCGGGTCGGGCCAGATCATCGACGAATTCGCCGTCGAACGCCGCCTGTTCACCCCGGTCGAGGAAGTCCCGGATCTGGTCAAGAACGCGTTCATCGCGGCGGAGGACCAGAATTTCTACAGCCACCCCGGCGTGGACATCAAAGGCGTTGTCTCGGCAGTCTGGGATGCGGCGGCCTCGGGCGGGGACACCTTGCGCGGGGCCTCGACGATCCCAATGCAGGTGATGAAGAACTTCCTTCTGGACGGCTCGCGCAGCGCGGAACGCAAGGTGCGCGAAATGATGCTGGCGGTGCGCGCCGTGGCCAGCCTTGGCCGCGACCATATTCTGGAACTGTATCTGAACGAGATCTTTCTGGGTCAGAACGCCTATGGCGTCGCCGCTGCCGCCCAGACCTATTTCAACAAATCGCTGGATGAACTGACCGCCGGCGAGGCCGCCTATCTGGCCGCGCTGCCGAAACAGCCGTCGGATCTGCACCCGGTGCGCAACCACGATTACGCCGTGGACCGGCGCAATTACGTGCTGGGGCGGTTGCTGGAGGACGGCTATATCGACCGCGCCACCCATGACGCCGAACGCGCTTTGCCGTTGCGCACGGTGCAATCGGGTGAACTGGACAGTTTCCGGTCCAACGTGCCGCCGCGCGACTACTTCACCGATGAAATCCGCCGGCAGCTTTCGGTCCGCTATTCCGAGGAAGAATTCTTTTCCGGCGGGCTGTCGATCCGGGCGACCATCGATCCCGACATGCAGGTGCAGGCCGCGATGGCGCTGCGCCGGGCGCTGGAAAAATTCGACCGCGGCGGCGGTGTCTGGCGCGGCACGCGCCTGACCTTGCCCCCCGAGGTGCTGGGCCGCGAGGCCGATTGGCGCGACGCGCTGAGCAAGGTAGAGATCGCCCGCGACATATCGCTGGAAGCGCCGTGGCTTCCGGCAGTGGTGCTGGAATTCGGCGAAGACGGCGCCCGCATCGGCATCGAAAGCGTACCGGAAGCCGCCAATGGCCACTGGATCACCGCCAAGGACGTGCAATGGGCGCGCAAGCGGTTGGCGGACGGCAAACTGGGCAAGAAGGCGCAGCGCCCCGAAGACCTGCTGGACATCGGCGATGTGGTGCATGTGCGCGCCATGACCGACGATGCGACCGGGCAATTCCTGCGCTGGTCGCTGCGGCAGGTGCCCGAGGTGCAGGGCGGGTTCATGGCGATGGACGTCAACACCGGTCGCGTCATCGCGATGCAGGGCGGGTTCAGCTACCAGCATTCGGTGTTCAACCGCGCCACGCAGGCGCGCCGCCAGCCGGGATCGTCGTTCAAGCCCTTTGTCTATGCCGCAGCGCTGGACAGCGGCTATACCCCCGCCACCATCGTTATCGACGCGCCGATCGAGGTGGACACGCCGCAGGGCCTGTGGCGGCCCAAGAATGCGTCGGACAAGTTCTATGGCCCGACGCCGATGCGCACCGGGATCGAACAGTCGCGCAACCTGATGACGGTGCGTCTGGCGCAAGAGGTCGGCATGGACACGGTGGCCGCCTATGCCGAACGCTTTGGCGTCTATGACCGGATGAACCCGTTTCTGGCCAATGCGTTGGGAGCCGAGGAAACCACGCTTTATCGCATGGTGGCCGCCTATGCGATGTTCGCCAATGGTGGCGAACGGGTGGAACCGACGCTGGTGGACCGCATCCAGGACCGCAATGGGGCCACGATCTATCGCCACGACAAGCGCGTCTGCGTCGATTGCGCAGATCCCACGCTGGCCCCGGCCGCCGCCCCGCGCATCGCATCGAACCGCGAACGGGTGATGGACGAAGTCACGGCCTATCAGTTGACCTCGATGCTGGCCGGTGTGGTCGAACGCGGCACCGCGCGCAGCACTGTCAACCTGCCGGTGCCCGTCGCGGGCAAGACCGGCACCACCAACGATGCGCTGGACGTCTGGTTCGTGGGGTTCACCAATTCCATCGTGGCAGGTTGCTACATCGGCTATGACACGCCGCGGTCGATGGGCGACGGCGCATCGGGCGGCGGGGTCTGCGGGCCGGTGTTTCAGGAATTCATGCTGGAGGCGACCAAGACCTATGGCGGCGGTCGGTTCCGCATTCCCGATGGCGGCCAGTTCATCAAGATCGACCGCTTTACCGGCGCGCGGCTGTCCGATGACGCGACCGGCGACCATGTGGTGGCGGAATTCTTCCGCGAAGGCGAAGAGCCGATCTTTGGCGTGATGTTCGATGGCGGCTTTGCCATGGGCGCCAACCTGCCGCTGGTCGAAGAACTGAGCGGACGGACCGGCAAGCAGGTCATCACCTCGACCGGCAAGAAGGCGGTGGTGGGTCCGAAAGCCAGCTTTGGCACCCTGTCGTCAGGCGGTCTCTACTAGGTCATCGATGTCGCTGTCTGCGTCTGCGGCCAGTTCCGCCTCGCCCTGCTGCACGATCTGCCGATACAGGTGCCATGTGGCATGGCCGAACAGCGGCAGGGTGAAAAACAGCCCCAGAAACAGCGGCACCATCGCTACGAACGTCAGCACCGCGATGAACAGGCCCCAGGCCAGCATCGCGGCGGGGTTCTGCAACACGGTCTGAAAGCTGGCGATCATGGCAGTGATGCAATCCACCTCGCGGTCCAGCAGCATCGGCAACGAAATCACCGACGCCATGAACAGCAGCAACGCAAACGCGCCGCCGACCACGCTGCCGATGCCCAGCATCATCAGACCGTTGGGGGTCAGGAACACGTCAAGACTGGACGACACATTGGTCATCACCGAAAGGCCCATGAACAGCGCGAAGATCATGTGGCCCAGAAAGAACCAGGTCAGGAAGATGAACAACACCAGTGCCGACATCATCGGCAACTGGCGGCGGCCCTGAAACAGCACCACCCCGAAGATCTGATAGACATCCAGCGGGCGGTTTTCTTCCAGCCGGCGGCTGACCTCGTAGAGCCCGACCGCGGCGAAGGGACCGATCAGCGGGAAACCCACCGCAGCAAAGATCAACCAATAGCTTTGCCCGGTGACCCAGGTGATCCAGACCATGAACAGGCCTAAGGCGACATAGACCGCCGCAAACACCGCGCCCAGTCCCGGCGCGGCCTGCATGTCGCGGACGGCGCGGCGCAGCGCCTCGCCGATCATCGGCAGGCTGACTGTGCCCAAAGGCGGCACGCCATGCGGCAATTCCTGTGGCATCTTTCCCCCTCTTGCCCCCCGTTCATCTGTGGGGGCGGTCGCACTTATGCGCGTTTCCGAATATCTTCGCGCAAGCAGGGGGCACAAATCAAGCGGTCAAATCACGCTGTCACATCACAGACTGCGGCGGGCGCGCATTTGGCCAGTCGGTCGCCTGATGCCAGTGCTGCGCCAATTGCAACAGCCGCGCGTCGCTGCCGATGGGGCCGATGATCTGCAATCCCATCGGCAGGCCCCCACCCGTCTGGCCATGCGGCCCAAATCCGGCGGGTACGGCGGTGACGGGCAGGCCGATCAGCGCGGCGGGCACCACCACCTCCATCCAGCGGTGATAGGTGTCCATGGCGCGGCCGGCGACGGTCGCGGGGCTGACCCAGTCCACCGGAAACGGCCATACCTGCGCCGTGGGCAGGATCAGCGCATCATAGGTGTCGAACAGCTTCGCCGCCGCCTGATACCACCGCGACCGCATCGCCGACAGCGCAAGGATATGGGGCGCAGTCAGCGCCAGCCCGGTTTCGATTTCCCAGACCGCATCGGGTTTCAGCCCGGCGCGTTTGGCGGGATCGTGATAGAACACCCCCAGACGGGCGGCATTGGCGAACGCGCGCAGGCCCAGCCAGCTTTGCCAGATCTCATCCGCCGGGAACGGCGCGGGCAGGGCGGTGACCTGCGCGCCAAGCCCCGCCATCTGTGCCAGCGCGGCT
>JBGSJU010000541.1:0-7524 GCA_041741655.1 Rhodobacterales bacterium | reverse complement strand
ACGCCGCCGCGTGCAGGGCCCGGAAATGCCGCGCCGCACCGAGGATCAGCGTCACCGGCGTCACGCCTTGGGTCTGCAACCGTTGCAACAGCGCGCCCAGCGTGGCCGGATCGCGTTCGGCCACCGCGTGCAACGCCGCGTCGATGTCGGTATCCACCGTGGCAGGAGCAACAGCGGCGATATCCGCCGGGCTCAGCGGCGTGGCATCGCCCAGTTTGTACAGCGCGAGCTTTTCCAGCGTCTGGCGGAAATCGCCGGGGGGCAGGTCGCGCGCCAGATCGGTCAGGTCCTGCATCACCGCCTGCGGAATGTCGCGCAGGCCCGCGCGGGCCAGATCGGCGGCTATTTCCTCGCGCGTCGGCGGGTCATCATACAACGCGATGGCGGGGGCGGTGCGATGGCCTTCGAACAGTTTGCGCAGTTTCGAAGTGGCGGGCAGTTGGCCCGCGGTCACCACGATCTGCGCGTCGCCCGCCCGCCAGTCGGCCAGCGCGGCGGCCACGGCGTCGAACGCGCTGTCGTTCGCCTCTTCGACGAACACGGCGCGCGGGCCGGGAAAGAACCCTACCGCCTTGACCGCGTCCAACAGCATGGCCGGATCGCGCCGCAAATCGCCACCCGCCATCCGGGTCAGCCGCATTTCGGCATCGGCCGCGGGTCCGGCGATGGCGAGGATCGCCTCTTGCCGTTTCAGCGCCACCTTCATCGCGTCGGCGCCAAAGATCAGCAGACCCGGCGCGGCGGGATCGGGACGCGCAATGAATTTCAACGCGGCAGACCCGGACAGTTTCATGGCAGCAGTTTCATGCGGGCAGGCGGGGGGCCGCGGCCATCAACTGCGCCACGATCTGGTCGGCGAGGATCGTGGCCAGCCTTTCACGGGCATCGCGGGACGCGGTCAGTGTTGCCACCGTGGTGCCGGTGGCGGAATAGCCGGTAAAGGACGAAACGCGGTCCCGCGCCAGCGCCGCCCCTGTGCCCAGATCGCGCAGCACCCAATCTGCCCGACCGACGATGTTGAACCGGGTGGTGATGTTGGTCGGGTTCAGCGCCATCGGCTCTTCGACCACGCTCAGCGTCACGGCCAGACCGTAGCGGGCGGCCTCGGCGCGGCCCAATCGGTCTTCGATGCGGCGGGTCAGCTGATAGGCGTCGCGGTCCGTGGGTTCATCGACCAGAATGGTGCCGCGCAGCCCCTGCGCTACGCCGCCCGGTCCGAAGGACGGTGCGAAATCGCACCCGGCGGTCGCCAACGCCCCTAGCAGGAAGGCGCGGCGGCTCGCCTGTGTCGGGTCAGACCACCACATTGACGATCCGCCCCGGCACCACGATCACCTTTTTCGGCACGGCGCCTTCCAGTGCGCGGATCACCGCCTCGTGCGCCAGCGCAACTTCTTCCACATCGGCCACCGTCATGTCGGCGGGCACGCTGATTTCCGCGCGACGCTTGCCGTTGATCTGGATCGGCAGGGTGATGGTGTCATCCTTCAGCAGCGCCGGGTCGGCCTTGGGCCATTCCGCCGCCGCACACAGCCCGGTGCCGCCCAGCATCGCCCACAATTCCTCGGCGATGTGCGGGGTCATCGGTGCCATCAGCTGCGCCAAGATGCGCGCCGCCTGTTTTCGCGCCGTGCCGCCCGCTGTGGTCTTTTGCAGCGTGTTGGTGAACGCATAAAGCCGGGCAATGGCGGCGTTGAAGCCAAAGCTTTCCACCGCCTTCGTCACCTCGTCGATGGTCTTGTGCAGCGCGCGCAACAGCGCCTCATCCTCGGACCCGGCTCCATCGGGCATCGCCGCAATCTCGGCGCTGATGCGGAACACGCGGGCGAGGTGTTTCGCGGTGGCATCCGCGCCCGACGCCGTCCATTCCACATCACGTTCCGGCGGGCTGTCGGACAGCACGAACCACCGCGCGGTATCCGCGCCGTAGGTGGTCACGATGGACACCGGATCGACCACGTTCTTCTTCGATTTCGACATCTTGGCCGAGGGGATGATCTCCACCTTTTCGCCGGTGGCCTTCAGCGCGCCGTTTTCCACATCTTCAGGCAGGTGATAGACCGGCCGGCCCTGTGCGTCGCGGGTCTGGTAAATCTCATGCGTGACCATGCCTTGGGTGAACAGGGCATCAAACGGCTCGCGCGCGGACGCGGGCAGATGGCCGGTCAGGTGCATGGCGCGGGCAAAGAACCGGGCATAAAGCAGGTGCAGGATCGCATGTTCCACCCCGCCGATATACTGGTCCACGTTCATCCAATAGGCGGCATCCTCGGCTTCGGTCGGGGTTGCGGCATGGGGCGCAGTGAAGCGGGCGTAATACCAGCTTGAATCGACGAACGTATCCATCGTGTCGGTTTCCCGCCGCGCGGGCGCGCCGCATTTCGGGCAGGCACAGTCGCGCCACGTCGGGTGATGGTCCAGCGGGTTGCCGGGCACGTCAAAGGTGACGTCATAGGGCAGTTCGACGGGCAGGTTCGCCTTCGCCTCTGGCACCACGCCGCAGGTGTCGCAATGCACCACCGGGATCGGACAGCCCCAATAGCGTTGCCGCGACAGGCCCCAGTCGCGCAGGCGGAATTTCGTCACGCCGTGGCCCACGCCTTGCGCTTCGCAGAACGTGATGGCGGCTTCCACCGCGTCGGCGCCGGTTTGCACCGCGGGCCCCGCGAAACCGCGGATGTAACGGACGGGATCAGTTTTCGGCGGCACGAAGGCGGTCTTGCCAGCCTCGGCGCGGGTATGGCCATCCTCGGACATGGGCACGAACACGTCCTGCACCGGCAGGCCGTATTTGCGGGCAAAGTCGATGTCGCGCTGGTCATGCGCGGGGCAGCCGAAAATTGCACCGGTGCCGTAATCCATCAGGATGAAATTGGCGATCCAGACCGGCAGGTGCCAATCCGGATCGAACGGGTGGCGTACGGTCAGGCCGGTGTCATAGCCCAGCTTTTCCGCCGTCTCGATCGCCTCTTCGGTGGTGCCGCCCTTGCGCGCGTCAGCGCAGAACGCGGCCACGGCGGGGTCGTGCCGTTCCAGCGCGCGGGCCAGCGGGTGATCGGGCGAAATGCCGACAAAGGACGCGCCCAGCAGCGTGTCGGGGCGGGTGGTATAGACCTCGATCCGGTCATGGCCATGGCTTTCCGCTGTCAGGCCAAACGCAAACTGCAACCCACGCGATTTTCCGATCCAGTTCGCCTGCATCAGTTTGACCTTGGCGGGCCAGTTATCCAGACCGTCCAGCGCCGACAGCAGATCGTCCGAAAAATCGGAGATCTTGAAGAACCATTGCGTCAGTTCGCGCCGTTCGACATCGGCGCCGGACCGCCAGCCCTTGCCGTCGATGACCTGTTCGTTCGCCAGCACGGTCATATCGACCGGGTCCCAGTTGACCACCGCGTTCTTGCGGTACACCAGCCCCTGTTCCAGCATGTCCAGAAACAGCGCCTGCTGCTGGCCGTAATATTCCGGGTCGCAGGTGGCAAATTCGCGGGTCCAGTCGATCGACAGGCCCAGCGGTTTCATCTGCGCGCGCATGTCGGCGATGTTGGAATAGGTCCAGTCCTTGGGATGGCCACCGATCGCCATCGCAGCGTTTTCGGCGGGCATCCCGAAGGCGTCCCAGCCCATCGGATGCAACACGTTGAACCCGTTGGAAATCTTGTAGCGCGCGATTACATCGCCCATGGTGTAGTTGCGCACATGGCCCATGTGGATGCGCCCAGACGGATAGGGGAACATCTCCAGCACGTAATATTTGGGCTTGTCCGCCGTCCGCGTGGCGCGGAACAGCCCGGCGGCATCCCAGGCCTGTTGCCATTTGGTTTCGATATCTGTGGCGGAATAGCGGGTCATCGGCGGTCCCTTGTCTTGCGGTGCCGTGATATTGCGGATGCGCGCGCGGGTCCAGTGCGGCGCGGCGGAAATCCTGTCTTGGCCCAACGCCGTCGCCCCGCGTATAAGGCGGGAAAATACGAGGGCCGGCATGGAAATCCTTTTCATCCATCAGAATTTTCCGGGGCAATACAAACATCTGGCCCCGGCTCTGGTGCAGGCCGGGCACCGCTGCTCGTCGCTGACGATGCGGGTCAAGGAACCGCAGGTCTGGCATGGTGTGCGGTTGATCCCCTACACGGTGACGCGCCAACCGGGCAAAGGCGTGCATCCATGGCTGGTGGATATCGAAACCAAGACGCTGCGCGCCGAGGCCTGTTGGCGCGCGGCACAGGAATTGAAGGCGCAAGGATACGCGCCGGACCTGATTGTCGGGCATCCCGGTTGGGGCGAGTTGATGTTTCTGCGCGATGTCTGGCCCCGCGCCCGGATCGGATTGTATTGTGAACTGTATCATCGCACCGATGAAGGACACATGGGGTTCGACGCGGAATTCCAGCCCGTGGTCGGCCCGGATCAGGTTCTGCGCATCCGGATGAAGAACCTGAATTACAAGATCCATCAGCCGCTGCTGGACGCAGGCATCAGCCCGACGCGGTTTCAGGCGGAAACCTTTCCCCCGGCCTTTCGCGACCGGATCAGCGTGATCCATGACGGGATCGACACCCGGCAGGTGCGCCCGAACCCGGATGTGCGGTTCGATCTGGGGGATCAGGTGCTGACGCGCGACGACGAGGTGATCACCTTCGTCAACCGCAATCTGGAACCCTATCGCGGCTATCACGTGTTCATGCGCGCCTTGCCGCGCCTGCTGCGCGAACGGCCCAAGGCCCAAGTGTTGATCGTTGGCGGCGATGAGGTCAGCTATGGCGCCAGACCGAAGGGCGACAAAAGCTGGAAGCAGATCTTCATTGACGAGGTGCGCGGCCAGATCCCGGATGCCGATTGGGCGCGGGTACATTTCTTGAATCGCATCCCCTATGAAAAGTTCCTGCGACTGCTGCAGGTGGCACGGGTGCATGTCTATCTGACCTATCCTTTCGTGCTGTCATGGTCGCTGTTCGAGGCGATGGCGTCCGAGGCGGCGATCGTCGCCAGCGATACCGCGCCGGTGCGCGAAGCGATCACCGACGGGCAGACCGGCCTGCTGGTCGATTTCTTTGACCGCGACGGGATCGTGGACAAGGTGTGCCGTCTGCTGGACGACGCAGACCTGCGCGCCACATTGGGCCGGGCCGCGCGGGCGCATGTGGTGGACGGCTATGACCTGAACGCGCATTGCCTGCCGGAACAACTGCGCTGGATCGACCGGCTGGCGGTGATGGAACCGGGAGTCTTGGGCGATTGAGAGCGTGCAGGGGGGCCAGCCCATCTCGGCCTTCGGCCTCCCCCCGGGATATTTTTGAACCGAAGAAGCCGGGGGCGGATCGCCATTTGCATTTGCGCTGGTGCATTTGCGCTGGCAAATCCTGGTGCCGTGCGCTGATCTGGCGCCGGAGCGGGATCAGGAGGGAATCACCATGTATGAGGTCATCGGCAATGTCCAAAGCCGCGCGTTTCGCGTGATGTGGATGCTGGAAGAACTGGGCGTGCCCTACACGCATCTGAACGTCAAGCCGCATTCGCCCGAGGCGCGCGCCGCCAATCCGTCGGGCAAGGTGCCGGCGCTGCGGGTGGACGGGCATTGCCTGACCGACAGTTCGGCGATCCTGACCTTTCTGGCGGACAAGCACGGCGCGCTGACGCATCCGGCGGGCAGCATCGAACGCGCCGAACAGGACGCGCTGCTGCATCTGGTGCTGGACGAGTTGGACGCAGTGCTGTGGACTGCGGCGCGACACAGTTTCATCCTGCCCGAGGCCCAGCGGGTGCCCGAGGTGAAACCGTCGCTGAACTGGGAGTTTCAGCGCAACGTTCAGCGCCTGTCGGAACGGTTTCAGGGGCCGTTCCTGATGGGCGACAAGATGACGGTGCCCGATATCGTCGCCACGCATTGCCTGAACTGGGCTTTTGCCGCGAAGTTCCCGGTCGAGGATGACAAGCTGTTGGCCTATGCCAAGGCGATGCGCGAGCGCGAGGCGTTCAAGCGCGCCGCCGCCAGGGTCTAGGATCAGCCGGTCTTGCCGTGGATGAACCGCCGCGCCTCAGGCGTTTGCGGGTTGTCGAACACGGCTTCGGTCGGGCCGATTTCCAGCAGGCGGCCAAGGTGGAAATAGGCGACACGATCGGCGATGCGGCGCGCCTCCATCATCGAATGGGTGATGACGACGATGGCCTGATCGGATTTCAGGTCCAGCATCATGTCTTCGATCGCGGCGGTGGCGACCGGGTCGATGGACCCGGTGGGTTCGTCCATCAGCAAGATGTCGGGTTTCGTGGACAGTGCGCGCGCGATGCACAGGCGTTGTTGCTGGCCCCCCGACAGGGCGGTGCCGTCGAGGGTATGCAGATCATCCTTCACCTCGTCCCACAGATGGGCGCGGCGCAGGCAGGCCTCGACATGGGCTTCCAGATCGGCGCGGTCGCGCATCAACCCATGCAGCCGCGCGCCATAGGCGACGTTTTCATAGATCGACCGTGGAAAGGGATTGGGCTTCTGCGCCACCCAACCGAAATGCCGCCGCAGCACGGGTGGGTCCACGTCGGGGGCGTTGATATCCTCGCCGTGCAAGGTGATGGTCCCGGTCCAGTGTGCGTCGCGGACATGGTCCTGCATCCGGTTCAGGCAGCGCAGCGCGGTCGATTTGCCGCAGCCCGAGGGGCCGATGAAGGCGAGGATCTCGTTGGGATAAAGGTCGAAACTGATATCGTGCAGCGCCTGTTGGTCGCCATACCAGAAATTCAGGTCCCGGACCGAGATGACCGGATCGGCGTTGCGGCGTATGTGGGCGGAATGGTCGAACATCGGTTTCTCCCGTTGAACCTGTCGCGGAGCCTGTCGCGCGCAGAAAATGGGATCAACGCCCGGCAAGCGAAAAGATCTAGATCGATTGTGCCCGAAATTTCACAAAAATTTCACATACTGGACCCCTTGAACAACTTTCCCCGCAGCACCACGCGCCCTGCATCAACGGGGCCGCGCCGCAAGCGGGTAACCTTGGTGCGCCTTTGGGCCCGTTCCGGCACCGGCGACATGACTCCGGGGTTGCCACGCCGCAGTGCACAGCCTAGTTTAGAATCAATCTAAATATGAGGGTCAGCATGGCTTTCTTCAATTTTCGCCGCCAGTTCCGCGATCTGTCGGAAACCGAGGTGTTGGCGCTGGCGATCTCGTCCGAAGAGGACGATGCCCGTATCTACCGCAGTTATGCCGCGCGCCTGCTGGCGGATTACCCCGATACGGCGCGTATCTTTGACGGCATGGCCGCCGAAGAGGACGCGCATCGCCAGCGGTTGATCGACCTGTTCCGCCGCCGGTTCGGCGAGGTGATCCCGCTGATCCGGCGCGAACATGTGGCGGGGTTCTATGCCCGGCGCCCGGTTTGGCTGATGCCGACGCTGTCATTGGAACAGGTGCGGGCCGAGGCGGCGGCGATGGAGCAGGCGGCTGAACATTTCTACCTGACCGCCGCCAAGGCCACGACGGATGCGGGCACCCGCAAGTTGCTGGGCGATCTGGCCGCCGCCGAGGCC
>JBGSJU010000540.1:0-10288 GCA_041741655.1 Rhodobacterales bacterium | reverse complement strand
CTTGACCGGGCGCAGGCGCTGGTGGTGGATGCGCCTGTCGATTGGCTGAATGACCGGATTGCGCGGCGGTTCGCCGCGATGCTGAATGATGGCGCGTTGGACGAGGCGCGCGCCAACCTTGCCACATGGGACCCGGCGCGTCTGTCGTCCAAGGCGATCGGCGCGCCCGAACTGATCGCGCATCTGCAAGGCCGCATGACACTGGACGCGGCCGCGGCGGCGGCCACCATCGCGACGCGACAATTCGCGAAACGCCAACGGACGTGGTTTCGCGGCCGCATGGCCCGGTGGACCCATGTGCGGGCAGCCGAGCGGTGATCCGCTGACAAGTTGTCTTTTCCCTACATTTCTTCCGACAGATCGCAAGAATGGGTAGTATTTTCTGCAATTTCAGGGCATTTACGCTGCGATGCGGCACATCTGGGCCGCCACTCCGGAACCGACCATGACCCAACCGTCCGACATCCGTGTCACCGCCATATCGCAGATGACCCGCGGCGCGGCCTGGCGAATGGAATTGCAGCACAGCTATGACACCGACATGTTCCTGTGGATCACCCGCGGTCAGGGTCTGGCGATCCTGCAAGGGGTGCGGCGCGGCATCGGCACGCATAACCTGATCTGGGTCCCCGCCGGGGTGATCCTGTCGCTGGATCTTGGCAAGCAGGGCGCGGGCATCGCGGTGGAAATCCCGGCGGGTCAGGGATTGGGCTTTCCGCCCGATCTGTTGCATCTGCGGTTGCGCGATGTGCATGCACAACTGGAACTGACCGCGCATTTCGATGTGATGGCGCGCGAACTGCGCGAAGCGCGCCCTTTCGCCAACGAAGCGCTGCGGGCCGAGGCCGCGCTGGTATCGGTCTGGTTGCGGCGCCAGTTGCTGCTGACACCGCCCGAGGCCCGCGAAACCGCCTCTGAACGGCTGGTGCGTGCCTATGCGGCGCTGGTGGCGCGGGAATTTCACCGCGGGCGCAGCATGGCCGACCTCGCCCGGGATCTGGGCGTGACGCCGACACATCTGAGCCGCGTCTGCAAGGAGGTCGCGGGGCAAACCGCCGCAGACCTGTTGACCGCGCGCATCCTGCATGCCGCGCGCGACCGCATCGAAACCACCGATCTGCCGTTTCAGGTGATCGCCGCCGATCTGGGGTTCGGGTCGGCCGCCTATTTCACCCGCTTCGTACAGACCCACACCCGGATGTCGCCCACCGCCCTGCGCCGGGCCGCCCGTCACTGACGTGGCGGCAGGCGACCGGTCGGATTAAGGGTTGCATCCCGGGCCCCGGTCGTTTCTGGTAGGGCCCATGTCGGATTCTGCAGCAGAAGTGTCGAATGCGTGCATTGACGGATGGGACGAACTGGGGCGCAATGCACATCAAGGAACCACCTGCGTTCTGCACCGCAGCCACCGCAATCTGCACCTTTTGCCGATCTGGCCAGGCAACATGAACCGATCTGGCCCGAAAAATACAAGCGTTGTCACAGGGAGAACATGATGACAAACACGACCACCCCCCACCTTCACCCGGCGGCAAAAATGTATGCCGCGGAGTTCAAGGCAGGCCGGCTGAGCCGCCGTGAATTCCTGACCCGGACGACGGCATTGGGCGTGACCACCGCCGCCGCCTACACACTGGGCGGCCTTGGTGCCCCCGCGCAGGCACAGGCCGCCGCCAACAAGGGCGGCACCTTGCGCATCCAGCAAAGCGTGCTGGCGCTGAAGGATCCGCGCACCGCCGACTGGTCCGAAATCGGCAACCTGACCCGCGGCTGGCTGGAATATCTGGTGCAGTATGAACGCGACGGTTCCTTCACGCCGATGCTGCTGGAAAGCTGGGAGGTGAACGACAACGCCACCGAATACACGCTGAAACTGCGTCCGGGCGTGAAATGGAACAACGGCGAGGACTGGACCGCCGACAATCTGGCGTGGCTGCTGACCTACTGGGCCGACAAGTCCGTCGAAACCAATTCGATGTCCGGGCGGGTTGCGGGACTGGTCGATGCGACATCCGGCAAGGTCCGCGACGGCGCGATTACCATTGTCGATCCGCTGACCGTGAAACTGGTGTTGTCGGCGCCCGACATCGCCATCATTCCCGGCTTTTCGGACTATCCGGCGGCGGTCATTCACCCGTCCACCAACATTCAGGACATCCTGTCCACCCCGATCGGCACGGGCGCCTACCTGCCCGAAAGCTTCGAGGTTGGCGTAAAGGCCGTGCTGGTGAAAAACACCGCTCACACCTATTGGGGCAAGGATGCCTATCTGGACCGCATCGAATTCATCGACTACGGCACCGACCCCGCATCTTGGGTCGCCGCGGTGGACTCGGGCGAAGTGGACATGCTGTACCAGAACCTCAACGAATTCATCGGCATCGTTGACAACATCGGCTGGACCAAATCCGAAGTGGTGACCGGGTCCACCATCGTCGCCCGCTTCAACCAGGTGACGCAGATCGATGGCAAGGCGCCCTTTGCGGACCAGAAAGTGCGTCAGGCACTGAGCCAGGCCGTGGACAATGCCGTGGTGCTGGAACTGGGTTACAACGGGCTGGGCGTGCAGGCCGACAACCACCATGTCGCCCCGGTGCACCCGGAATATGCCGATATCGGCCGGCCGAAATTCGACCCCAAAGGCGCGCTGGCGCTGCTGACCGAAGCCGGCATGGCGGATTACGAATTCGAACTGGTCACGCTGGATGACGGGTTCACCAAGAATTCGGGCGATGCAATCGCGGCGCAGATCCGCGACGCCGGCATCAAGATCAAGCGCACCGTGCTGCCGGGTGCCACGTTCTGGAACGACTGGACCAAATACACCTTCTCGATCACCGAATGGACCCACCGGCCGTTGGGCGTGCAGGTTCTGGCGGTGGCCTACCGGTCGGGCGAGCCTTGGAACGAAGCGGCATTCAGCAACGCCGAATTCGACGCCAAGTTGGCCGAGGCAATGTCGATCGCCGACGCCGACAAGCGCCGCGAGGTGATGGCGGTGATCGAAAAGATCCTGCAGGACGAGGCCGTGTTCATCCAGCCCTATTGGCGGTCGCTGTATCGCCACCACAAACCCGAAGTCGTGGGCGCCGACATGCACCCCGCCTTCGAGATCCACGTGCACAAGCTGGGCCTGACCGCCTGAGCTGACCACAGATCGCGCATCCTCCGACCCCGTGCAACATGCGGGCCGGGGGGTGCCCCTGACGCCGCGTGGCCGCGCCGGCCGCGCCAGTCACAGGGTTTCCCATGGCCTTATTCATCCTGCGCCGTCTGGGCGTCATGATCCTGACCGCGCTCTGCCTGACGGCGGTGGTGTTTGCCCTGACCAATCTGCCGCCCAATCTGGAAAAGCTGGCCAAGACCCAGGGCGACATGCGCATGTCCGACGAGGACGTGGTGCGCTGGCTGGACAATCGCGGCTACAACCGTCCGATGTTGGTCAAATATGGCGAATGGCTGGGCCTCGTGCCCGGCTATGTCATCAATGGCACCGACGGCCAGTTGCGTGGGAAATGCATCCCGCCGGGCGCCAGCGCCGAAGGCGCGCCGCGTTACTGCGGCATCCTGCAGGGCGATTGGGGCTATTCCAGCCGGTTCAAACGGAATGTGGACGATATTCTGGGCGAGCGGTTGGCGTTGACCGGGCAACTGATGCTGTGGGTGCTGATCGTGATGGTGCCCGCATCCCTTGTCGTCGGCATCATGGCCGGCATGCGCGAGGGATCGAAACTGGACCGCGGGCTGTCCAGCTTTTCCATCGTAACGACCTCGACCCCGGAATATGTGTCGGGCGTGGTATTCATCGCGATCTTTGCCTCGTCCGCCGTCGGGCTGAAATGGTTCAACGGGTCGGCCCGGTCGGCGATGGACCAGATCACGTTCGAGAATTTCACCCTGCCGGTGATGACCATCGCGCTTTACGGTCTGGGTTACATCGCGCGGATGACGCGGGCCAGCATGGCCGAGGTAATGACGGCGCAATACATCCGCACCGCGCGGCTGAAGGGCGTGGCGTTTCGCCAGATCGTGCTGCGCCACGCGCTGCGCAATGCGCTGATCGCGCCGTTCACCGTCATCATGTTGCAATTCCCATGGCTGTTGAACGGCGTGGTGATCGTGGAAACCCTGTTTCAATACAAGGGCTTCGGGTCCGCCTTGGTCGAGGCGGCGGGCACCAATGACATCGAATTGCTGCTGGGCGCGTCGGTCGTGTCGGTGTTCGTGGTGCTGGTGACGCAGCTGATATCCGACATCGGCTATGTCTATCTCAACCCCCGCATCAGCGTGACATGAGGCCCGCATGGAACCCCTGAGCACGCTGGAAATCATCGGACGATGCCTGTGGCAACTGGCCCCGGTCTGGGTCGCGCTGGCGGTGACCTTTGCCCTGTCGATCCGGTTCCAGCGGCGGCTGGGACTGTATGGCAAGCTGTTCGACAACCCGGTCGGCATGATCGGTTTTGCGCTGGTGATGTTCTGGGTCTATGCGGCGGTGTTTGCGGGCGGCTTTGGCTGGCTGGTCACCCATGACACGCTGTCGCAGTTTTCCGGCATGAAGAACGTCGCGCCCGGCACGCCGCTGGCCCGCGCACCCGAAGGCGCCTATCCCTATTTCCTGCTGGGCGGCGACAATCTGGCTCGCGACGTCTGGAGCCGGATGTTGGTCGGCGCGTGGGAGGTGATCAAGATCGCGCCCTTCGCCACGCTGTTCGCCTTCATGGTCGGCATCACGCTGGGCCTGCCGGCAGGGTACTATGGCGGGCGGCTGGACTTGGTGTTGTCGTTCCTCGCCAACCTGATCCTCGCCTTTCCGGTGATCCTGCTGTTCTACCTGTTGGTCACGCCGGAGATCGTCGAAACCGGCATCCCGACCTACATGGCCGCCGTGCTGTTCCTGTTTCCGATCATCTTTGCCGTGGTGCTGATCAATTCGCGGTTTCATACCCAACCGGCCAAGCGCAACCTGTATGTCGCGCTGGCCCTGATCATCGGCGGCTGGCTGTATCTGGGCATCGCGTGGAACGCCGATCCGCTGGGGATCATCATCTTTCCGGCCGGCCTGCTGGTGGTTTTCGTGTCGGTGGTGTTCGTCAACGCGCCGTCGGTGTTCCGCATCGTGCGCGGCCTGACCATGGACATCAAGACCCGCGACTACGTCGCTGCCGCACAGACCCGGGGCGAAGGACCATGGTATGTGATGCTGTGGGAGATCCTGCCCAATGCGCGCGGGCCGCTGATCGTCGATTTCTGCCTGCGCATCGGATACACCACCATCCTTCTGGGCACACTGGGCTTTTTCGGACTGGGCCTGTCGCCCGAAAGCCCGGACTGGGGATCGACGATCAACGAGGGGCGCAAGCTGTTGTCCAGCTATCTGCATCCCGCGCTGGCGCCCGCCTTTGCGCTGCTCAGCCTCGTTCTGGGGCTGAACCTGCTGGCGGACGGGCTGCGCGAAGAAAGCCTGAAGGATTGAGGGGACACGCCATGGCCACCGCACCCTATGACGGGCCGATCCTTGAAATCGACAAGCTGTCGATTTCCTTCTTCACCCGGATGCGGGAAATTCCGGCGGTGATGGATTTCTCCGTCACCGTGCAACCCGGCGAGGCGGTGGGGTTGGTCGGCGAAAGCGGGTGTGGCAAATCCACCGTCGCCCTTGGCATCATGCAGGACATGGGCCGCAACGGGCGCATCACGGGCGGCACGGTGAAATTCAAGGGCCGCGACATGGCGACCCTGTCGCCCGAAGAGCTGCGCGCCATCCGCGGCCATGAAATCGCGATGATCTATCAGGAACCCATGGCGTCGCTGAACCCCGCCATGCGGATCGGGGCGCAGTTGATGGAAGTGCCGATGCTGCATGAAGGCATTTCCGCCGCAGACGCCCATGCCCGCGCGTTGCAGGTGGTGACGGATGTGAAACTGCCCGATCCCGAACGCATCCTGCGCGCCTATCCGCACCAGTTGTCGGGCGGGCAGCAACAACGCATCGTCATCGCCATGGCGCTGATGTCGAAACCATCGCTGTTGATCCTTGATGAACCGACCACCGCGCTGGATGTGACAGTCGAAGCGGCGATTGTCGAACTGGTCAAGGATCTGGGCCGGAAATACGGCACCTCGATGCTGTTCATCAGCCACAATCTGGGTCTGGTGCTGGAAACCTGCGACCGCATCTGCGTGATGTATTCCGGCGAGGCGGTCGAACGCGGCGAGGTGGCGACCGTGTTCGACGAAATGCGCCATCCCTATACGCAGGCGCTGTTTAGGTCCATTCCGGTGCCCGGCGCCGACAAGACATCGCGGCCCCTGAAAACCATTCCGGGCAATTTCCCCTTGCCGCATGAACGCCCGCAGGGCTGCAATTTCGGCCCGCGCTGCGATTACTTCGAGGCCGGGCGTTGCGATGCGGCGGATGTGACGATGCAGCCCGTCGATGCCGACGGACAGCATGTGACGCGCTGCCTGCGCCATGCCGAGATCGACTGGAACGCGCCGTTGGTGGCCAGCGTCGCCCGCGAACGCACCAACGTGGGCCCGGTCGTGTTGCAGGTCGATGATCTGCGTAAGTATTACGAGGTCGCCGGCAATACGCTGTTCGGCGGCGCGAAACGTGTGGTCAAGGCGAACGAGACCATCAGTTTCGCGGCCCGCGAAAGCGAAACACTGGCCATCGTCGGCGAAAGCGGTTGTGGCAAATCCACGCTGGCCAAGGTGCTGATGGGGCTGGAAACCGCCAGCGGCGGCACGATCCGGCTGGACGGGATCGAAATCCAGTCCACCCCGATTGCCGACCGCACGACGCAGACCGTGGCCGACGTGCAGATGGTGTTCCAGAACCCGTTCGACACGCTGAACCCGTCGATGACCGTGGGCCGCCAGATCATCCGCGCGCTGGAGGTGTTCGGCGTGGGAACTGACGATGCCGCGCGGCGCGACCGGATGCTGACGCTCCTGGATCTGGTGAAACTGCCGCGCCAGTTTGCCGAACGGATGCCGCGGCAACTGTCCGGCGGGCAGAAACAGCGCGTCGGCATCGCCCGCGCCTTTGCCGGTGGCGCACGGATCGTGGTGGCGGATGAACCGGTGTCGGCGCTGGATGTGTCCGTGCAGGCCGCCGTCACCGACCTGCTGATGGATATCCAGCGCCGCGAAAAGACCACGCTGTTGTTCATCAGCCATGACCTGTCGATCGTGCGCTATCTGTCCGACCGGGTCATGGTGATGTATCTGGGCCATGTCGTGGAAATCGGCACCACGGATCAGGTGTTCAGCCCGCCCTACCACCCCTATACCGAGGCGCTGCTGTCCGCCGTGCCCATCGCCGATACGCGGGTCGAGAAAACCCATATCGTGCTGGAAGGCGACATTCCGTCAGCGATGAACCCGCCACCCGGTTGCCCGTTCCAGACCCGCTGCCGCTGGAAAGCGCAGGTGCCGGGCAACCTGTGCGAAACCGAGGTGCCGGCGCAGCGCGATCTGGCCCCCGGCCATCAGATCAAATGCCATCTGACGGATGACATCCTGCGCCGGATGGAACCCGTGATCCGCATCGCCGCCGAGTGACCGCTCTGTCTGCGACAGGTTTTGTCGAAAACGCGCTTGCCTTGCGGGCGGTGCGGCAGGACATTTGCCGCAAATAGTCTCAGGAGTGCCCGCCCATGAAAACCACCACCCGTGTCGTCGTCATCGGGGGCGGCGTCGTCGGCTGCTCGGTGCTCTATCACCTGACCAAACTGGGCTGGTCGGATGTGATGCTGATCGAACGGTCGGAACTGACGTCGGGGTCCACATGGCACGCGGCGGGCGGGTTTCACACGCTGAACGGCGACACCAACATGGCTGCGCTGCAGGGCTATACCATCCGGCTGTACAAGGAGTTGGAAGCGATCACCGGCATGTCCTGCGGGCTGCATCATGTTGGTGGCATCACGTTGGCCGATACGCAGGCGCGGTTCGAACAGTTGCAGGCGGAACGCGCCAAGCACCGCTACATGGGGCTGGATACCGAGATCCTCGGGCCTGCGGAAATCGCCAAGCTGACCGAAGGCATGGTCAACCTCGAAGGCATCATCGGCGCGCTTTATGATCCCCTTGATGGCCATCTGGACCCGTCGGGCACCACGCATGCCTATGCCAAGGCAGCGCGGATGGGCGGGGCGGACATCGTGCTGCACACCCGCGTGCTGGCAACCACCCCGCGTCCCGATGGAACATGGGATGTGGTGACCGACAAGGGCACCGTGCATGCCGAACATGTCGTCAATGCGTCGGGGTTGTGGGCGCGCGAGGTCGGTGCGATGGCGGGCATCTACCTGCCGCTGTTGCCGATGGCGCATCAGTATCTGGTGACGGATGACATCCCGGAAATCATGAATTTCCTCAATACAGGCCGCGAATTTCCGCATGTGATGGACCCCGGCGGCGAAAGTTATCTGCGGCAGGAAGGCCGCGGCCTGTGCATCGGGTTTTACGAAAAACCCTGTGAACCCTGGGCGCTGGACGGCACGCCGTGGAAATTCGGCCACGAGCTGCTGAACGAGAACTGGGACAAGATCGAGGATAGCGTCGCCTTCGCCTATCGGCGGTTCCCGGTGCTGGAACGGTCCGGCGTGAAACGCGTCATTCATGGCCCGTTCACCTTTGCCCCCGATGGCAATCCGCTGATCGGGCCTGTGCCGGGCTTGCGCAATTACTGGTCGGCCTGCGCGGTGATGGCGGGGTTCAGCCAGGGCGGCGGCATGGGGCTGGCCTTGGCGCAATGGATGATCGAGGGCGAGGTCGAACGCGACCCGCGCGGGTTCGATGTGGCGCGATTTGGCGACTGGACCACACCCGGCTATACGGTGCCGAAGGTGATCGAGAATTACCAGATGCGGTTTTCCGTCAGCTACCCGAACGAGGAACGCGCCGCCGCCCGCCCGTTCCGCACCACGCCGATGTATGACACGTTCGATGCTATGGGCGCGGTCTGGGGCCAGCAATACGGGCTGGAGGTGGCGAATTATTTCGCGGAAGGTGCCGAGCCACGTTACGAGGACCCGACCTTCCGCCGCTCGAACGCCTTTGGTGCGACCGCACGCGAGGTGGCAGCGGTGCGCAATACCGTGGGCATCAACGAGTTGCAGAATTTCGGCAAGTATCTGGTCACGGGCCCGGGCGCCCGCGACTGGCTGGACCGTATCATGGCGGGCCGCATCCCCGCGCCGGGACGGCTGGCGCTGACCCCGATGCTGGCCGAATCTGGCCGGATCATCGGCGATTTCACCGTGTCCTGCCTGAACGAACAGTCCTATCAACTGACCGCCAGCTATGGCGCGCAGGGCATGCACATGCGCTGGTTTGAACAGCACGAAGCAGATGGGGTGCGGGTGGAAAACGTGTCCGACAGCCTGACCGGGTTTCAGATCGCCGGGCCACGCGCGCGCGATGTGCTGCAATCCTGCACCCGCACGCAAATCGCCGATCTGGGCTTCATGCAGATCCGCAAGATGACCGTAGGCATGGCGGATTGTCTGGTGCAGCGCGTCAGCTATACCGGCGATCTGGGCTATGAGATTTATTGCGACCCGATGGTGCAGCGGAATTTGTGGCATACTCTGTGGCAGGCCGGACAACCGCATGGGATGAAACCTTTCGGGATGCGGGCGATGATGTCGCTGCGGCTGGACAAGTTCTTCGGGTCGTGGGGCCGGGAATATTCCCCCGACTACACGCCGGCGGAAACCGGGCTGGACCGGTTCATCGCGTGGAAAAAGAACAGCGATTTCATCGGGCGCGCGGCCGCCGAGGCGGAACGTGCCGCCGGCCCCGCGCGGCAATTGCTGACCTTTGCGGTGGATGCAAATGACGCCGATGTGGTGGCGTATGAACCGATCTGGATCGGCGACAAGGTCGTGGGGTTCTGCACCTCGGGCGGCTATTCCCACCATACGGACACGTCTGTCGCCTTTGGTTTTGTGCCTGTTGACCTGATCCGCGATGATCTGGTGGTCGAGATCGAAATCCTTGGCGAACGCCGCCCGGCGCTGCGCATCACGGTGCCGCTATTTGACGCGGATGGCGCGCGGATGCGCGGGTGATCCCGTTTGCGGTGCTGATCCCGGCGGCGGGGGCGTCATCGCGGATGCGCGGGGCCGACAAGCTGCTGGAGGATGTGGACGGCCACGCCTGCCTGCGGGTGATGGCGCGGCGGGCGCTGGCCGTGACCCCGGTTGTCATCATCACCCTGCCCGGCCCGGATCATCCGCGCGCGGGCGTGCTTGATGGGCTGGCCGTGACGCGG
>JBGSJU010000539.1:0-2817 GCA_041741655.1 Rhodobacterales bacterium | reverse complement strand
GGCACGCCCCAGCGGCGGCAGAACACGCCGAATTGCGCGGTATCTGCCATGACCCGCAGGTCGCACCACAGCGCTAGTTCCATCCCGCCCGCCACCACCGACCCTTCGATGGCGGCGATCACCGGCTTTGCCAGCATCAACCGCGACGGCCCCATCGGGCCGGGGCGCGGGTCGCCCGTCGGATCGCACCATGTTTCGGGCAGGTCCAGCGATGCGATCCAGTCGGCGGCCTCCGTCGTCGTGGCGGATTTGAGGTCGAACCCGGCGCAGAACGCCCCGCCCGCGCCGGTCAGGATGGCGACATCCACCGCGTCATCGGCGTCAAAATCCCGAAACGCGGCATATAATGCGCGCGCTGTCGCCGGGTCCACGGCGTTGCGCGCAGCGGGGCGGTCGATGGTCACGACGCGCGTGCGCCCTTCGGTGTCGATGCGGATCATGTTTGTGCTCCCGCCGGGATGGTCCCATGCCGGGCGCGCGGCGGCAAGCCTCAGGTCAGCGCCATCAACCGTGTGCGCGCCTCGGCGCAATCCGCGTCCATCTGCGCGATCAACGCGGGCAGACCGTCGAATTTCAACTCGGGCCGCAGCCAGTCGACCAGCCCGACCGAGATCGGCACCCCGTACAGATCGCCGCGGAAATCGAAGAGGAAGGTTTCCAGATTGGGCCGGTTTTCGCCGAACATCGGGCGCACGCCCAGCGACGCCGCACCGTGATAACGCCCGGCATGCGGCCCTTCCAGCACATCGACCAGCACGGCATAGACGCCGAAACGTGGCAGATGCAGCCCGTCCAGCGCCTGATTGGCGGTCGGATAGCCGAGGTCACGGCCACGTTTTTCACCATGGATCACCGGGCCCTCGATGCGGTGCCAATGGCCCAGCATGGCGGCGGCATCGCGCGGGCGGCCCTCGGACAGCGCGGCACGGATGGCGGTCGATGACACCTCGCCGCCCGCGCCTGCCAGCAAGGGCGCGATGGTGATGCCAAAGCCCAGATCCGCGCCAAACGCCTGCAGATCTTCGACGCCCCCCGCCCGCGCCTTGCCAAACCGGAAATCGGCACCCACAACGACATGGCGCAACCCCAGACCCTGCGCCAGAACCTGTTCGGCAAAGGCGCGCGGCGACAGCGCCGAAAGGGCCGCGTTGAACGGCAGTTCATACAGCAGATCGACCCCCAGCTTTTCCAGCCGATGCGCCCGCGCGGCGGGGTTCATCAGGCGGAAGGGCGGCGCGTCGGGCTGAAAGACCTGTCGGGGGTGGGGCTCAAAGGTGACGACCCCCAGCGGCGCCCGCATCGCGTCACCCGCGCGGCGCGCAAGGTCGATGACCGAGGCATGGCCCAGATGCACGCCGTCGAAATTGCCGATTGCGGCAGACGCGCCACGATCGGCTGGGGCGACAGAACTGTAATTTCGAACGATCCGCATGGCAGCGAGTTAGCCGTTCGCGCAACCGCACGCAAGCCGCGCGGGGCAGCGCAGGGATAGCGACTTAACTCCGCTGTGCCCGGTGCCGTCAGTCGAACTTGCGCGAAGGTGCCAGCACGGTCGCCTCGCCCACCAGCACCTTCTTGCCATTGACCAGACAGCGGCAGTCCAGTTGCACCCGGCGCTTGGCATGGTCGATGCCGGTCACCTCGACCTCGGCGCGGACCATGTCGCCGGGGCGCACGGGGGCCAGGAATTTCAGCGTCTGCCCCATATAGACCGTGCCATGGCCGGGCAGTTGTTCGCCGATCACCGCCGAAATCAGCCCGGCCGTCAGCATGCCATGCGCGATGCGGCCCTCAAAGATGGTGTCGCGGGCATAGTCATCGTCCAGATGGACCGGATTGCGGTCGGTGGACACTTCGGCAAACATCTCGATGTCGCGGTCGGTCACGACCTTTTGCAGGTAGCGCATCATGCCGATCTCGATGTCCTCGATGACGATCGTGCCGCGCGGTTGATTATCCAACATCTGACCCTCTGATTCCCGTCACTGGGCATGCCAAAGCAATATTCGCACGCCATATGCGCAATTTTGGCAACTTTATTGCTTTGCAAATGCAGAAAAGCAAGTGGGAAATCGTCTCAGGCCATTCTCAGGCCAGCTGTCCCATGGCAAAGGGCGGGGCCAGCATTTCCCGGTCCAGAAACGCCTGCAGGGCCTGCGGATCGGGCTGCTGCGTGGTCCCGGTTTCGCCACGCGCCAGCCCGCCGGTGATGAACAGGCTGTCCAGATCCTCGCCCACGGCGCCCCGGATATCGGTGCCGATGCCATCACCGATGGCCAGAATGCGGGCGGTATCGGTGTTGCGGTCCAGTGCGGCCAAGCGGCGGCGGGCAAGATCATAGATCGGCGGATGGGGCTTGCCGAAATACAGGCTTTCGCCGCCCATTTCGGTGTAAAGCCGCGCCACCGCGCCGGCACACCATTCCCGCACCTCGCCGCGGTCCACCACGATATCCGGATTGGCGCATAGCAGTTTCAGCCGCTTCTGCTTGGCATAAAGCAACTCCGGGCGCAGGATCGCGGGATCGGCCATCGGATCGAACGGGCCGCAGCAGACGATGCCCTCGGCCTGATCCAGATCGACGCGGGTGATCTCCAGCGGGGTCTCGACGATGGCAATCGGGTCGAAGAACCCGGCGTCACGGTCCCATTCGCCCATGAACCAGACCTTCTGCCCTACCGCGCCTTGCCGCATCGCGGCGCGCGCGGCATCGCCCGAGGTGGCGATGGTATCCCAGGTGTCAGGCGGCACGCCGAACCGGTCCAGCTGTTTTTCCACGCCGCGGCGCGGCTGCGGCGAATTGGTCACCAGCACCAC
>JBGSJU010000538.1:0-1825 GCA_041741655.1 Rhodobacterales bacterium | reverse complement strand
AGATCGGCCAGAACGCGTCCGGCCCGCGACTGGGCAAACCGCAGGATCGGCGCGGGGACCCGCGACAGCTCGGCGCTGTCATTCTGCGCCGCCCGGTTCGAAACCGGATGGGGTGGCAGGCCGATGTGGCGGGTGATCTGGTCCAGCATAACCTGCGGTTGATCCACCAGCAGGTCGAAATCCACGACCAGGATGGCGTCCTTCGGGTAATGGGCCAGATAGACATCCATTTGCCGGGCATAATGGCTGGCATCCATGATGTGATCGTAGTCCCGGCTGCCTGCGAAAACGGCGAGATCGGGAAACTGTTTTCCCAACAGGACCGCATGGCGGAATTGCGATTCGGCCCGCACGACCGGATCGCGCACGAGGTAGATCAACCGGGCCGCCGGACAGAGTTGCGCCATCCGTGCCGCAACGCCGGCGAAATCACGGCATTTGGTGTAGTTCGGGCTGGCCTCGCCGCGTTTCAGGGCGGGATCGGGCGAAAACTGGCTGGAATACCACGCAAGGCCGCGGGTCCAGTTCTTTTCGGCGACGAAGAAAT
Organism: Rhodobacterales bacterium; assembly: GCA_041741655.1. Lineage (GTDB taxonomy): Bacteria > Pseudomonadota > Alphaproteobacteria > Rhodobacterales > Rhodobacteraceae > UBA9554. The sequence goes on along the minus strand of JBGSJU010000538.1, from coordinate 1,278 downwards.
CGGTCTCCTTGGCTTTCGACATCGTGATGCCCGGGTGGTCCGCCAGATGGCGATAGAGCGTGGTCGTGCCGGATTTCATGGCCCCGATGATGATGAAATCCGGCAGAAGAACAGCGGGCGAAGACATGTTGGAACCTTGTGCCATGGGTTTCAGGCGGCCACGCGCGCGCGGTGGTGATTGGTCAGGGCCCGCATCAGCGGTTTTTCGACCAGCAGATGCACGCCGGCGCCGATGGCGATCACCACGGCAAGAACGAGGATCAGGGTGGCCAGCGGCGGCAGCAATCCCGGCACTCCGGTCAGGATCAATGCAAGGCCAACAATTTTCATCGCCGGCAGGTGGACCAGATAAATCGCATAGGACGCATCGCCCAGAAATGTCAGCCAGGATGCCGTCGGCAGGTCGCCCTGCGCCAACCCGATCACGATCAACGTGGCTGCGGCCCCGTAGCCGAGGGTCAGAAATGCCGCCGGCAGCACCAGACCCGCAACCGTTTCGCCCAGACCCAAGGCCAGGAAGGCCGCCGATCCGACCCAGAACGCAGATTGCGCCGCGGTCCGGGAGAACCGCCGGTGGGTGATCGCCGCGATGATGCCGAACAGGAACAGCAGGTTATGGGGTTTCAGCAGGAAATCCAACGGATAGGCGGTTGCCCCGTGGAACGGAACCGCCACCACGCAGGCCGCCATCCACAGGACGAATAGCGCGCCGCCTATGGTCTGGTTGATGATGATCACCGCAAAGGCCAGATAAAACGCCATCTCATGCTGCAACGTCCAGGCCACCTGCATCATCGGTCCTTCCGGCAGGGGCCACAGGGCAAGGGACGCCAAAAGTGCTGCGGGGTCGCGCATGTGGTAGGGGCCGTCCACCGGCGTGATCAGATACATCGCCAGCAGGGCGCCCATGACCAGCCAATACAGCGGATAGATCCGCAGGACGCGTTTGCGCAGGAACAACACGGCTTTCGCCGGTTGGCCCAGATCGGGGCGATGCACCAGCATCATGATGAAACCGGACAAGACGAAAAAGAACTCGACCCCGGCATAGCCAAAGTCGAACACCCGCCCCGCCGTCGCGCCACCATGCAACACGTCCGGCAGCAGATAGACATTCGCGTGAAACAGCACGACCATGATTGCGGCCACCGCCCGCCCGGATTGCAGCCCGGCCAGTTTCGCCGGGTTCCGTTCTGCCGCGGGGTCGCCGGGATCATGGGTCATGCGCCGTCTCCGTAGAGGGTGGGTTGCCGCAGGCGCAGGCACCCCGCGCTGACG
>JBGSJU010000537.1:0-3478 GCA_041741655.1 Rhodobacterales bacterium | reverse complement strand
CTGGTGTTGGCGGGGCTGATGGCGCGGGTCGGGCCACTGGTGACGTTCGACGATGTGGCGCAGTGCAAGCCGCACCCCGAACCCTATCTGCGCGCGGCCGCGGCGCTGGGGGTCGCGCCCGCCGATTGTCTGGTGTTCGAGGACAGTGATACCGGCGCGGAATCGGCGCATCGCGCGGGATGCATCGTGGTGCAGGTGCCCGATCTGCTGCCGGGTCATGGCCGGTTCGCCCACCATGTCGCGCCCGATATACTGACGGGCGCGGCCCGGGCCGGTCTGGTCTAGCGCAGCCGGATCACCGGGGCAGGGCCTACCGGAATCGGTCCGACAAAAACCAGCCCGCGTGCGAAATCCAAAGGCAGGTCCAGCGCGTTCGGGTTGCCGCTGGCGCGCGCCAGCAGGTCCAGAATACCGGTGACCTGATCGGCCATCCCGGCGGACAGCGCGCCCGAGGCCTTTGCCATCGCCAGCATGTCCTGCCAGTTCTGCGCCTTGATCACGATCCGGCCTTCGGGACGGCCTTCCGCATCAACCGTGACCTTGCCGGCGAAGGCCAGTTCCAGATCGCCCCATTTCGCCTCGGCCAGGGTCAGGTCGATCAGGGTGGGCTGCGGGCGCGACTGTTCCAGAGCGCTGCGATCCCAGGGCCGGTCGAATTCGGCCAGCATGTCGAGGCTCAGCGCCGAAAACCGCTGTGGCAGGCGGTCCGATGCGCCCACAAGGCGCCGCAGCCCCGGCGGCAGCGACAGGTCCTGCGCCGAGATGCCATAGCGATAGCGCGCAGGCGCGCCATCCTGCCGGTCCACCGCGCTGCGAAACGCGGTCATGCTGGTTTCCTCGCCTGCGCCGGTTCCGCCTTCCTGCCGCAGGGTCAGCGTATCGGCCACCATCGTCATGCGATCCAGTTCCAGCGCCGGACCGGCCCGCAGCACAAGGCTGGCCTGCATCTTCGCCGACAGGATGCGCAGTTTCGCATCCGGCGCGGCCAGCAGATGTTCGGGCGGCCAGACGGCGATGACGTGGTTGGGCTGGTAGGCCAGTGCCAGAACCTGAAAGAACGGCGCTTCCCAAGCCCAGCCGGTGGCGGGGTCGGCCAGACGCGGCTGGGTCAGCGTGATGTCAAAGCGGTTGGGAAAGCCTGCCACGGTCAGGTCGGCATAGTCCGCGACCCAGCCCGCACTGCGCCGATCCTCGAACCAGCCGGCAAAGCCTGCCCGCGCGTTCCATGCCCCAAAGGCCCACCAGCCCGCCCAGACTGCCGCCGCCACCAGAACCACCGCCAACAACCGCCGCATCACCCAGTTCCCGCCATTGCATTGCTTTGTGTCTTGTCAGCTTTGCCTTTATAGACGTGCAGCGCGAACTGCCAGCAGGACGGTCATGACATTGTGGGTATTTGCCTATGGCTCCTTGCTGTGGGATCCGGGTTTTCCGGTGGCAGAACGGCTGGCGGCCAGTCTGGCCGGCTGGCGGCGCAGTTTCTGCATGAAATCGACGGTCTATCGCGGCACGCCCGATGCGCCGGGTCTGGTGCTGGCGCTGGATGCCGCGCCCGGGCACGCCTGCCACGGTCTGGCCCTGCGCGTCGCAACGGGGTCCGAGGCCGCGACTCGGGCCTATCTGCACGACCGCGAACTGGACGGGTCGGGCTATCTGGAACGTGAATTGCCGGTCGATCTGGCGGATGGGCGGCGGGTGTCCGCGCTGACCTATGTGATCAACCGCGCGCATGACCACTATGCGGGCGGGCTGACCCTGGTCGAACAGGCGCGGATCATCGCCGGGGCCATGGGTGACCGGGGGCCGAACCGCGACTATCTGTGGAATACCGCAGCACATCTGGCGGACCTTGGCATCGCCGACCCCGACATGGCGTGGCTGGCCGATCATCTGCGCGGCATGCCCCCGTCCTGATGCGACAGATCGCGCGCCTAGACGCATAAATCCTTGCGTTTCAACCCCAATGACCACTAGATGTAGCGCGACTGAAACTGCGTCAGGACAGGCCGCGATGGATCAGCCGGATCACGACGCCAAGCTGCATTTTTCGCATCCCGTCCGTCAGATGCTGCTGATGGCGCTTGTCCTGGCGTTGACCGGGTTCGTCTTGGTGCTGGCGCTGCCCCAGATTCTGCCGGTGTTCGAACAAAGTCTGTATCTGAACGGGTTCATCCTGTTCGTGTTCATTCTGGGCATCCTCGCCTGCATCTGGCAGGTGGTGACGCTGGCCTTTGCCGTGCGGTGGATCGAACGGTTTGCCCATGGCGAGACCATGACGGCCGCGCCGCAACTGCTGGGGCCGCTGGCGGCGTTGCTGGGCACCCGCGGCGCGCAGATGCAGATCGCCACGTCGTCGCAACGCTCGATCCTCGACAGCGTCGCACAGCGCATCGACGAGGCGCGCGAGATCACGCGCTATCTGGCCAGCCTGCTGATCTTTCTGGGCCTCTTGGGCACCTTCTATGGGCTGGCGACCACGGTGCCCGCGCTGGTGGACACCATCCGCAGCCTTGCGCCGCAAGAAGGCGAAGAAGGCGTTGCGGTGTTCGCCCGGCTGATGAGCGGGCTGGACAAGCAATTGTCCGGCATGGGCACCGCGTTCGGGTCATCCCTGTTGGGGCTGGCGGGGTCGCTGGTCGTGGGCCTGTTGGACCTCTTCGCCGGCCATGGCCAGAACCGGTTCTACCGCGAGTTGGAAGAATGGCTGTCCAGCTTTACCCGCGTCGGCTATGCCGAAGGCGATGGCGGGCTGTCGGCACAGGTGGCCGAGGCGCTGGGACAGCAGATCGACGCCCTGCAACGGGTGTTCAGCCAATCCGACGCCGCACGCGCCGAAACGGATCGACGGCTGGCGGCCCTGACCGACGCGCTGGAACGGCTGACGCAGGGTCTGGCGGGCCAGACGCAGGCGGCCGAGGCGCTGATGCGGGTGGCCGAAGGGCAGGACCGGCTGACCGCCACGCTGGCGGCGGTGGAACGTGGCGAGGGGCTGGATGCCGAAAGCCGCATGCGCCTGCGGTCGATCGACGTGCAATTGCTGCGCGTGCTGGAAGAGATCAGCGCCTGGCGGCAGGAAAGCATGACCGAACTGCGCACCGATCTGGCGGCGCTGACGCGGGTGATCTCGTTGGCCGGCAACGTCAGCGCGCGGCGCAGCGACGCGGGAACCTGAGCCATGGCGTTGCCGCGACGCACCGGGGCCCGGTTTCAGGCCAATATCTGGCCCGGTTTCGTGGATGCGATGACCGGGTTGCTGATGGTTCTGACCTTTGTGCTGACCATCTTCATGGTGGTGCAATATGTGCTGCGTGAAACCATCACCGGTCAGGACAAGGAACTGGATGTGCTGTCCAGCGAGGTCGCCGCGCTGGCGCAGGCGCTGGGGCTGGAACAGCGCCGTTCGGCGGACCTGACGCAGCGGGTGGGCGAACTGGACGCCACGTTGACCGGCCTGCGGGCCGAGGGCGATGCGCAGCGG
>JBGSJU010000536.1:0-1656 GCA_041741655.1 Rhodobacterales bacterium | reverse complement strand
AGGCGGCGGGCTTGCGGGCATCGGTGTCTCCTGAAATCGGGCGGACCTTGCGGCGCGCAATCCTTGCCCTGCACCGCCACCGGCCACAGCAGCACCCGGCGCGGAAACCGGTCGCGCAGCCGGTGCAGGATGTCGCGGATCACCGCGCCGGAGGGCGAGGTGACAACCCCGATCACTTCGGGCAGGAATGGCAGCGCCTGTTTGCGCGCCGGATCGAACAGCCCCTCGGCCTGCAACGCCAGCCGTCGCTTTTCCAGCATCGCCATCAGCGCGCCCAGACCCGCAGGCGCCATGTCCTCGATCACCACCTGATACTTGGACTGGCCGGGAAACGTGGTCAGCTTGCCGGTGACGACCACCTCCATGCCTTCCTCAGGGCGCATCGTCAGCCGCTGCGCGGTGCCTTTCCACATCACGCCGGCGATCACCGACCGGTCATCCTTCAGGTCCATGTAGATGTGCCCCGACGACGGGCGCGAGATGCGGCCCAGCTCGCCCCGGATGCGGACATGGGCAAATTCACCCTCGATCACCCGCTTGATGACGCCGGACAGTTCCGTAACGGTGAATTCGGGCGTATTCGCGGGGGCTGGGTCGTCGATCAGGTCCATCTGCGCCTCCGGCTTGCCACTTCTGTTGCGCAACCTTAGAACGCCGAGGTGGCAGGGCCAAGCGGGAGCGCGCGATGAACATCCTAATCCTTGGCTCTGGCGGGCGGGAACATGCGCTGGCCTGGGCCACGCTGCAGAACCCGAAATGCGACAAGCTGATCGTGGCGCCGGGCAATGCGGGGATCGCGGCAATTGCCGAATGTGCCGACCTGAACATCCTGAACGGTGGCGCAGTGGCGGAATTCTGCGCCGAAAACGCCATCGAATTCGTCATCATCGGCCCCGAAGCGCCGCTGGCCGCCGGGGTCGCCGACAGGCTGCGCGAAGCGGGGTTGTTGGTATTCGGCCCCTCGGCGGCGGCGGCGCGGCTGGAGGCGTCGAAGGCGTTCACCAAGGACATTTGCGACGCGGTCGGGGCCCCCACGGCAAAATGGGCGCAGTTCACCGATGCCGACACCGCCAAGCGTTATATCCGCGCCCAAGGTGCCCCCGTCGTGGTCAAGGCCGATGGGCTGGCCGCCGGCAAGGGCGTGATCGTGGCGATGACGCTGGAGGACGCGCTGGCGGGGGTGGACGCCATCTTTACCGATTTCGGCGGACCCGGCGCCGAGGTGGTGATCGAAGAGTTCATGGCCGGTGAAGAAGGCTCGCTGTTCGTCCTCGTGGATGGCGATAACGTGTTGCCCATCGGCACCGCGCAGGATCACAAGCGGGTGGGCGACGGCGACACCGGGCCGAATACCGGCGGCATGGGGGCCTATTCGCCCGCACCGATCCTGTCGGATGTGGTGGTGGCCCGCGCGCTGGACACCATCATCCGCCCCACCATGGCGGAAATGGCGCGGCGCGGCGCGCCCTATCAAGGCGTGCTTTATGCCGGGCTGATGATCGAAAACGGCATCCCGCGACTGGTCGAATACAACGCCCGCTTTGGCGACCCGGAATGTCAGGTGCTCATGATGCGGCTGGGCGCGCAGGCGTTCGACCTGATCCACGCCTGCGCCGAAGGCCGGCTGGCCGACGCGCAGGTGGCATGGGCCGATGA
>JBGSJU010000535.1:0-3324 GCA_041741655.1 Rhodobacterales bacterium | reverse complement strand
GCGCAGTCCGCCGGCGGCGACACATTCGGCGTGATCCCCGCCCACCTGATGCGCGCCGAAGTGGGCAGACGCGACCTGACCCGGTTCGTCGTCACCGAGGACATGCATGAACGCAAGAAGGTCATGTTCATGAATTCGGATGCCATCGTGGTGCTGCCGGGGGGCGCCGGCACGCTGGACGAATTCTTCGAGGTGCTGACATGGCGGCAACTGGGCCTGCACACGCATCCGATCCTGCTGCTGGATATCGCGGGCTACTGGCAACCGCTGCTGGCCCTGCTGGATCATGTCATCGCTCAGGGCTTTGCCGATGCGTCGCTGCGCGATTTCGTCCACGCCTGTCCTTCGGTCGACGATCTGACGGATGCGCTGCGCGCCGCCCTGTCCTGACCCACGGCCGCCACCGAATAGATCGCCACCGCCACCCAGATCAACCCGAAAGCCACCGCGTGCCACGGCCCGAACGGTTCGCCGAAGATCAGGACGGCGCACAGGAATTGCAGTGTCGGGTTCAGGTATTGCACCAACCCCACCGTGGCCATGCGCACCCGCGTGGTCGCATAGCTGAACAATATCAACGGCGTGGCTGTCAGCGCGCCGGACAAGGCCAACAGCCCCCAGTCGCGCCATGACAGCAGCGCCACCCCCTGCCCCTCTGCCGTGTGCCAGCCCAGCACCGCCAGCGCCACCGGCGCAAGGATCAGCACTTCGGCGGTCACCGACACCACGGCGCCGACCGTCAGGCGCTTTTTTACCAGACCGTAAAGCCCGAAAGATGTCGCCAGCAGCAACTCGATCCACGGCGCCGCGCCCAGCCCCCAGGTCAGCAATGCCACCGCCAGCCCGGCCAACGCCACGGCGGCGCCCTGCACCCGGCTCAACCGTTCGCCAAAGGCGACGACCCCGATCAGCACCGCAACCAGCGGATACAGGTAGTAGCCAAGGCTCGCCTCCGTCACACGGCCCCAGCCGATCGACAGAATGAAGAACGTCCAGTTCAGCGAGATCATCAGCGCGGCAAAGCCGATGACCGCCACCGCGCGGGGCGATGCCATGGCGCGCCGCAGATCGCCCAACCGGCCCTGCACCGCCAGCAAGGCCAGAAACGTCAGCGCCGACCACAGCGTGCGCTGCGCCACCACATCCAGCGCCGGCAGATGCGCCAACAATTTGTAGTACAACGGCGCAGTGCCCCAGACTGCGCAGGCCGCAACCATCGCCCAGATGCCTTTGGTCGCCTCGCGCATGCGCCCGTCCCCCCGTGCCGCACCCTGCAATGCGGCCACAGGAAACACCAGAGCCGCAGATCGGCGCGTAAGGTGACCGTCTTGGCGCATCCCCGCATTGCAGAACCGGGTTTTTCGGACCAGATAAGACCGAGACAAGACGCAGATAAGACTCTGCCGCCCCAGCGCCACGCGAGATCCGATCCCGATGGACACCACCGCCACCCACCCCGGCCCCCGGCCCCCGCCGCGCCTGTCCGTCGCCCCGATGATGGATTGGACCGACCGCCATTGTCGGATGTTTCACCGCACCCTCAGCCGGCATGCCCTGCTGTTTACCGAAATGATCACCTCGGCGGCGCTGATCCGGGGCGGAGCCGTGCATCTGCTGGACCATGATGCGCGCGAAGGCCCCGTGGTGCTGCAACTGGGCGGATCGGACCCCGCCGAACTGGCGGCGGCGGCAGCTTTGGGGCAGGCGGCGGGCTATGCACGCATCGACCTGAACTGCGGCTGCCCGTCCGACCGGGTGCAATCGGGCACCTTCGGCGCAGTGCTGATGCGTGACGCGCCGCGCGTCGCGGACTGTGTCGCGGCGATGGTGGCGGCGGTGCAGGTGCCCGTGACGGTCAAGTGCCGCATTGGGGTGGATGAACAGGACGCAGGCACCGTGCTGCCCGATTTCATCGCCCGCGTGGCGGATGCCGGCGCGCATGGGGTGACGGTACATGCGCGCAAGGCCTGGCTGGACGGGCTGTCGCCCAAGGAAAACCGCGAGGTGCCGCCCTTGGACTATGATCTGGTCCGCGCGATGCGCGCCCGGTTTCCGCGGCTGGAGATGGGGATCAACGGCGGCATCACCGCGCTGGCCGCGGTCGCGGGGTTCCTGTCCGACGGTTTCGACCACGCCATGATCGGCCGCGCCGCCTATCACCAGCCCTGGCTGATCCTGGGCGAGGCGGACGCGCAACTGTGGAGCGGTACCAGCCTGCCGGGGCCCGACGCCGCTGCCCGCGCCATGCTGCCCTATATCGCCGCGCATCTGGACGCAGGCGGCCGGCTGCATCAGGTGACGCGCCACATGCTGGGCCTGTTTTTCGCCCGCCCCGGCGCGCGGGCATGGAAACGGGTACTGTCCGAAGGCTCACCCCGCGATGGCGCGGGGGTGGACCTGGTCGAAGAGGCGTTGGCCGCCGTGGCGATGGAGGCAGAGCGCGTGGCGGTGGAATAAAGGCGCGTAGCGGGAGACGCGTTATCGTCCGAATGTCGCGTCAATCCGGATGGTTTCACAGACGATCTGCAACCCCGGATCGAACCTGCCGCGCGCGGCATAAATCCGGCGCCGGTCCCGGCGCCAGTCCTCAATGCTGGCATGTTCGCCCTCGGCCAGAGCGATGTCACTGTCGATATCTTCGAAGCGGCGCATGTCGGACCCGGTGCAGGTGATGGCCAGCGCCGGTTCGCTTTCGTGGGTGACATAGACCGCGCGCGCCCCGACAGCCAAGCGCGTCGTGCCTTCGGTGTCGGTGTCGCGCAGCGGCCAGCACACCATGGTTTTGCGGCCCGAAACCGCTGCCTGAAGCCACCGCGCCTGCGCCGCAAGATCGCCCGGAATGATGCGTTGCGGCAAACCCGGCAGTCCGGCCGCCGCGCGCCGGGCCTTCAGTTGCCGCAATTCTTGCAGGACCGTGCGCCGCCACGCCTGTTCCGTCCGTGGCGGCAGGCCGTCCAGCGCGGCGAGGCGTTGATGCAGGATGGCCGCCGTATCGATGCAGCGCCAGAATTGCAGCGGCGATACAATCGACCCGAACCCATCCTGCAAGCGCCGCAGCGCAATGCCGCGACTGATGCCAAGTTCCTCCCGCAGATCCCCCACCGGCATCTTGGCGACCCGCTGCCGCTGGATCGGTCGCCAACGCATTCTGCGAAGATGCCGGATGGCCAGAAAGGCTGTGCCGCCGATGACGATCAGAACCAGAGCCATCGTTACAGTCATCATCTGCCCGCACGCCCCTGCACCGGACATCATCCCCCGGGATCCCGCACATGTCGCCGCCGGGCCCTCGTCGCCCGCGCGCGGCTGCGATCCGCGCAGGGA
>JBGSJU010000534.1:0-10460 GCA_041741655.1 Rhodobacterales bacterium | reverse complement strand
CCGCAGGTGCGGATCGTGGAACATGACCGCGGCTGGTTCGCGGCCACAAGGCTGGACCCCGACGCGCCATGGGTGCGGTTCGTGGCGGCGTCGCTGGAACGCACGGACGGCCGCGCGCCGCATGTCCTGCCCAATCTGGCCGGATCGCTGCCGAATGACGTGTTCGCCGACATCCTTGGCCTGCCCACGGTCTGGGTGCCGCACAGCTACCGCGCCTGTTCGCAGCATGCCCCCGACGAACATGTGTTGGCCCCGGTCTGCCGCGATGCACTGGGCGTCATGGCCGGGCTGTTCTGGGATATCGGCGATGGCGCGCCCTGATCTTGCGTCCGCGCCGCCCGCGCGTTAGCAACCCGCATGACCCAAGTATCCCATGACCGCCTTCTGATCATCGACTTCGGCAGCCAGGTCACGCAGCTGATTGCGCGCCGCCTGCGCGAGCTGCGGGTCTATTGCGAAATCCATCCCTTCCAGAAGGTCACCGATGCTTTCCTGCGTGATTTTGCCCCCGCGGCGGTGATCCTGTCGGGCGGCCCCGCGTCGGTGTTCACCGATGGCGCGCCGATGCCGCCCATGGGCGTGTTCACCTTGGGCGTGCCGGTGCTGGGCATCTGCTATGGCCAGCAGGTGATGATGCATGTGCTGGGCGGCAAGGTGGAACGCGGGCACGGCACCGCCGAATTTGGCCGCGCCTATGTCACGCCGGCGGGCGGGCCGCTGGACCTGCTGGACGGCTGGTTCACAGAAGGCCGCGAACAGGTCTGGATGAGCCACGGCGATCATGTGTCCGCCATCGCACCGGGATTTGCCGTTTATGGCACGTCGCCCAATGCGCCCTTTGCCATAACCGCCGATCCCGCGCGGCGGTTCTACGCCGTGCAGTTCCACCCCGAGGTGCACCACACCCCGAAAGGCGCGAAACTGTATGAAAATTTCGTCCGGCTGGCCGGGTTCGCCGGCGACTGGACCATGGGCGCCTACCGCGCCGAGGCGATTGCGAAAATCCGCGCGCAGGTTGGCGACAAAAAGGTGATCTGCGGGTTGTCGGGCGGGGTGGACAGCTCCGTCGCCGCCGTGCTGATCCACGAGGCGATCGGCGACAACCTGACCTGCGTGTTCGTGGACCATGGCCTGCTCCGCCAAGGCGAGGCCGACGAGGTCGTGACCATGTTCCGCGACCATTACAACATCCCGCTGATCCACGCCGAAGAGGCCGACCTGTTCCTGGGCGCGCTGGACGGCGTTTCCGACCCCGAGGTGAAACGCAAGACCATCGGGCGGTTGTTCATCGACGTGTTCCAGCGCGAGGCGTCCAAGATCGCGGGCGCGGAATTTCTGGCGCAAGGCACGCTTTATCCCGATGTGATCGAAAGCGTTTCATTCAGCGGCGGGCCATCGGTCACCATCAAATCGCACCACAACGTCGGTGGGTTGCCGGAAAAGATGGGGCTGAAGCTGGTCGAGCCCCTGCGCGAACTGTTCAAGGACGAAGTGCGCGCCTTGGGCCGCGAACTGGGCCTGCCCGCGTCATTCATCGGCCGCCACCCCTTCCCCGGTCCGGGTCTGGCGATCCGCTGCCCCGGCGAGATCACCCGCGAAAAGCTGGCGATCCTGCGGCAGGCGGATGCGGTGTTCATCGACCAGATCCGCCGACACGGGCTTTATGACGATATCTGGCAGGCCTTTGTCGCGATCCTGCCGGTGCGCACCGTGGGCGTGATGGGCGACGGGCGCACCTATGATTTCGCCTGCGCGTTGCGCGCGGTGACTTCCGTCGATGGCATGACGGCGGATTACTACCCCTTCAGCCACGCGTTTCTGGGCGAAACCGCGACCCGGATCATCAACGAGGTCGCGGGGATCAACCGCGTGACCTATGACATCACCTCGAAACCGCCCGGCACCATCGAGTGGGAGTGATATGGCGTAGAGCGCCATAGAAGCGGATCGCAAAGCGCATGGACAGCGGGTTCGCACCAGCACTCATTCAATATTTTTTTTCGTTGCAAACAGCGTTTAGATTGGCTGAGCTTCGGGGCAGCTGAACCCTCGCGGAAATGACGCAGGCATCTTGACCATGCAATCTGAAAACAAGCCGCTGATCGGAATCATCGCAGCTTTTGTCTACACCGCCATCATGGGCGCTGGAATGATATACTTGACGCGGCAGGGGATCACCTACGGATCGCCTGACATGTTCAATGTATTCTGGCCAATCCTGATCCTGCTCAATATCGTCAACATTATCTTCGTGATGCGCTTTTTCGGTTGGCGAAACGCAGGCTTCGGCAAGCTTGCTGCGACGCAACTGATCTGGCTTCTGCCGCTGCTGACGCTTGTGGCCTATAAATGGGTGATCAGCCTTGGGGCAATGTCAGCCTTTTCTTTCGACAGCCCTGAATGGAGCGCCTTTGCGTTCTTCGGATTTGTGACGTTCTTGATTGGCACGGGCGAGGAACTGGCCTTCCGTGGTATCCTACTGCATTCATTCCTCGGCACCCATGCGAGCCGGTTGCGTGTCGCCTTGGCGATGTTTATCAGTGCCGTTGGTTTCGCGCTCCTGCACTCCGTCAACATCTTCGGTGGAGAGCCACTACCCGACATGCTGTCGCAACTGCTTTACACCTTTCGATGGGGCATGTTGTTTGCACCATTGATGCTGCGATTGCAGAACATCATTCCGCTGATGATCGTCCACTGGCTTTTCGACTGGGTTCAATTTTCTACCCTGATCTCAGGCGATATCGCCATTCTGGCCCACGACAACCTGCAGGCCCCCATCGAGATCGTCACAGCTCTGGTTCTTTGGTATCTGGTGCTGAGAGACGTGGACAAGAACGAAATGAGCAAGGCCTAGTGTCAATTCTGCGCCAGGCATGGATGCTGCGGATCATCAACGAAGTCAGCGGGATCAACCGTGTGACATATGACTTAAGGTCGAAACCGCCTGGCACCATCGAAGGGCAATAAGACGCGCTTGGTGCGCGTCCACTTCTCGGTGAAGGACGGCCGCCGGGCACGCAAAAAACGACGACATTGATGCGTGTCGGCACGAACGCCGTCGCAAACTGGCATCCCCGTGGTATGGTTCCTCTCGTTAAGTTGGAGAGGGGGCCGCCATGTCGCCGCATGGACGCATTGCTGTGATAGGTGGCGGGATCGCTGGATTGTCTGCCGCGATTTACGCCCGCATGAACGGTTTTGAAGCGACCATCTTTGAGATGGGCCCGAAGCCCGGCGGTGTCTGCGCAGGCTGGGAACGTGAGGGTATCCTCGTGAACGGCTCCATCCATTGGTTGGTTGGCTCTGCGCCTGGCAGCGACCTGCATGACATGTGGATGGAGCTTGGCGTGATCGACGATCATCCGCATCTTTCGCCCGCGCGGTTCGGTTTGTTCCACGATATCAACGGGGTCGATGTTCACATGTGGCGCGACCCGGATAAATTGCAGGCACATCTCTGCGAAATCTCGCCTGCGGATGCCGGACCCGTCATTGAAATGTGCGATGCCATCCGCCTGTTTCGCGACACCGACCTTCCCATGCGCCGATCCTTCGAGTTGCTGAGTTGGACTGACTGGATCGGGATCTTCGCCGGAAACCTTCGATTCCTGATGGCGCACAGGCGGTTTTCGGGTGTGACGATTGCCGAGTACGCGGAAGAGTTCCACCATCCAGCGCTCAAGGGCATGCTGCAGTATTTTTGGACACCAAACCTTTCGATGCAGTTTTTGCTGATGCAGCTGGGCTTCGCCGCCCGGGGCTCGGCGGCCTATCCACTTGGCGGCTCCGGACCTTTCATTGAACGCCTGGTCGCCCGTTTGCGCGGACTGGGCGGTCGGCTGGTGACCAATGCCCGGGTCGACCGCATCCTGGTGCCGGAAGGCCGGGCGACCGGCCTCGTGCTCGCTGATGGGCACAGTGTTTCAGCGGATCATGTCATTGCCGCCTGCGACGCGACCGCCATCTTCGACCGGCTGCTTCCACGAGGGCGCGAGTTGCGACCGCCCATACTAGCCGATCTGACAACTTTTCCGCCGCTTTGCTATTTCTCGGCGGGAGTGGCCTATGGCTTCAAGGACCTGCCAACCGTCACGATGGGACACAATCTGGTTTTTGATCCACCCGTCATGGTTGGCCCAACGCCACACCGTCGTGCCACCGTGCAGATCTATACTTTTGACCCGACATTGGCGCCAAGAGGCCAGGTTCTTCTGACAGCGATGCTCGAAACCGACTATGAGTGGTGGCGGGATCTGGACGCACAGGGCCCGGATGCCTATCAATCGACGCGTGATGCCGTTGCCGCGGCCATGATCGAAGGCCTGAACCGACATTTCCCGGGACTGCGCGACACGGTTATTTTTCGCGACCTCGCAACGCCACTGACCTATGAGCGCTTCACTGGCAATCATCGCGGCGCCTACGAAGGGTGGCTGCCAACGCCAGCTGCCGCGAAAGCAACGATTCCCACCCATTTTGAAGCAGTCAGAAACTTCTGGATGGCGGGCCATTGGGTTTCGCCGGGTGGCGGCATGCCGCCCGCGGCCTATACCGGGCGAAATGCCGTGCAGTTAATCTGTGATCAAGAGAAGCTGGAGTTCAAGACGTCACGGCCATAAGGCATGTTCTTCTTGTCTGGTTTATGAAACGCATCGCCGTGCCAGTAACTTGGTATGCGTCAGCGGTTTTCGATCCAATCGGTCGATTTCCTGACCAGCGCTTTCCTCCTTGTCACTTGGGCTTTGCTGGCCGGCTGGCCGGTCTGCGGAACGAGAATTGTTTGATGACGAAGCAGTTGGCCCACCAGAGCGGTGGCCCGCATCAGGCTTGATATAACCCTTGGCTTTGTCGGGTTGAACGCAAACATATGTCGAGAGATGCAGGAACCGGAGAATAGGATTGGCGCGAATTCACCGCGTAAAGTCGGTGTCTTGAAACTCCGATGGGACACGTGCGGGACGAGTTGAAGGCTGCATTGCCGAAAGCCATTCAAAATCAGATGCTTGTGATAGATTTGAACGATCTTGCAAGAACAATCGTTCAAGAACAAATGCGCGGCGGGGCCATTGTGTGGCCCGCGCCCCTCGGCTAGCACAGGCAGGCAGAGGAGGCGCGCATGACCCAGCAGACCAACGCCACGGTGCTGCGCGCCGCATTGTGGATGAGCGGGTCGATCCTGTCGCTGTCGGTGATGGCGGTGGCGGGGCGGGCGGCGGCGGTTGATCTGGATACGTTCGAGATCATGCTCTACCGGTCCGTGCTGGGGCTGTTCATCGTGCTGGCGGTGGCGGCGGTGCTGGGGCGGTTGGGCGAGATCCGTGCCACACGGCTGGGCCTGCATGCGGGCCGCAATCTGGCGCATTTCGCAGGTCAGAACCTGTGGTTCTACGCGATCACCGTGATCCCGCTGGCGCAGGTGTTCGCGTTGGAATTTTCCTCGCCTCTTTGGGTGCTGCTGCTGTCGCCGCTGATCCTCGGCGAACGGCTGACCCGAATGCGGGCGCTGGCCGGGGCCATCGGGTTTCTGGGCGTGCTGATCGTGGCGCGCCCGTCCCCGGATACGCTGAATGCGGGCGTGGTGACGGCGGCGTTGTCGGCCATCGGCTTTGCCCTGTCGGCCATGCTGACCAAACGCCTGACGCGCACGGAAACCATCACCGGCATCCTGTTCTGGCTGGTGGTGATGCAGGGCATCATGGGACTGATCGCGGCGGGATGGGACGGCGATATCGCGTGGCCTGGCCCACGGTCCCTGCTGCCTTTGGTGCTGATCGGGGTCGGTGGGTTGGTCGCACACCTTTGCCTGACCATCGCGCTGTCGATTGCGCCTGCAACCGTCGTCGTCCCCATCGATTTCATCCGCCTGCCCGCCATCGCCATCGTGGGCGCGCTGTTTTACAACGAAACTGTCGACATCTGGGTGTTCGTCGGCGCCGTGGTGATCTTCGGCGCGAATTATTTCAACATCTGGCTGGAAACCCGTCGCGTCAAAACGTGACCCGGGCCGCGCAGAACCTGCGCTGTGCCATTCACGCGCGCAATCTGCGCACGTGAAGGCGCGCCGGACGCGTGGGCCGCGCCGATCCCGTTCTCCCGCAATCCACAGCGATGGCCGGCCCGCATTGGCGCCAGCGCGGGTGCCGGATGGCCGATTCGGGTAGGGCAAACCTGAATTTCGCCGCCGCCGGGATCTGTCATGATGTGCACGTATTCAGGCGCACCGGCCCTGTCACGGCAGTGTTCCGGCAAGTTTTACACAGTGAATTTTTTTGCCCTTGCTGCGCGCCAAGGGCAGCGGAGGCCCAGATGACGCAGCAGATCGCCGGCCAACACACCTGGGGCAATGTGCAGCGCGCGATGCTGTGGATGACCGGGTCAATCTTTTGCTTGTCGGTGCTGGCGGTGGCGGGACGCGCGGTGGCCGTTGACCTCGATACATTCGAGATATCGCTCTATCGGTCGATGATGGGGTTGGTCTTGGTGCTCGGGGTGGCGGGCATGCAGGGGCGATTGGGTGAAATCCGGGCCACCCGGCTTGACCTGCACGCGGGCCGCAATCTGGCGACTTTTGTCGCGCAAAACCTGTGGTTCTATGCCATCACCGTGATCCCGCTTGCGCAGGTGTTCGCGTTGGAGTTTTCGTCGCCTCTCTGGGTGTTGCTGTTGTCACCGCTGATACTGGGCGAACGCCTGACGCCGCCCCGCGCGCTGGCCGGCGCCATCGGGTTTCTGGGCGTGCTGATCGTCGCGCGCCCGTCGCCTGAAACGTTGCACCCGGGCGTGGTGGCGGCGGCGCTGTCGGCGGTTGCCTTCGCGCTGTCGGCGATCCTGATCAAACGCTTGACCCGGACGGAAACCATTACCGGCATCATGTTCTGGCTGGTGGTGATGCAGGGCATCATGGGGCTGGTCGCGGCGGGCTGGGATGGCGATATCGCAGTGCCCTCGCGGCAATCCATCCTGCCCTTGGTGGCCATCGGTGTCGGCGGCCTTGTGGCGCACCTGTGCCTGACGCAGGCATTGACGATTGCGCCGGCCTGCGTGGTGGTTCCCATCGATTTCATCCGCCTGCCTGCCATCGCCATTGTCGGCGCGCTGATTTACAACGAAGCGATCGACATCTGGGTGTTCATCGGGGCGGTGGTGATCTTTGGCGCGAATTACTTCAACATCTGGCTGGAAACCCGCCGTTTCCAACCCCGAGGACACAGCGCATGATGACCTGCGCCAAGGCGCATTATCCGCAGCGCCACGCCCCAGAACGGGGTCAGCGCGGCCAGTGCAGAAATCCATCCCGCCGCTGGCCTGGGCGGCGATCGGCCTGTTGGGGTTGATCTGGGGCGGGTCTTTCCTGTCGAATGTCATCTTGTTGCGCGAACTGGGCGTGCTGACCACGGTGGCGGCGCGGGTCACGCTCGCGGCGCTGGCGCTTTGGGTCTATGTCGGGCTTGCGCGTCTGCCGGTGCCGCGCGGGTTGCGCGCGTGGCGGGATTTCGCGGTGATGGGGTTTTTGAACGTCGCGCTGCCGTTTTCGCTGATCGTCTGGGCGCAGGTGCATGTCGCCTCGGGCCTCGCGTCGATCCTGAACGCCGCCACGGCCATCTTCGGCGTATTGGTGGCGGCATTGGTCTTTGCCGATGAACGGCTGACCGGACAAAAGGCCGCCGGTGTCGCGCTGGGGTTCGCCGGCGTGGCCACCGTGATCGGGCTGGACGCCCTGACCCGGTTCGACCCGTCCAGTCTGGCGCAATTGGCGCTGATCACTGCGGCGGTGTCCTATGGGTTTGGCGGAGCCTGGGCGCGGGCGCGGCTGACCGGCTATCGCCCGCAGGTGGCCGCCGCCGCCATGCTGACCATGTCTGCGGTCATGATGGTGCCCTATGCATTGTGGGTCGAAGGCCCGCCAACGCTGGATTATCCCGCCCAGACTTGGGCAGCGATGGCTTATCTGAGCCTTTTTGCCACGGCGGGCGCATTCCTGCTCTATTACCGCGTGATGCCGGTGGTGGGGGCCGGCAACATGAGCCTCGTGACCCTGCTGGTCAGCCCGGTCGCCATCGTGCTGGGCGCGGTGTTCCTTGGCGAAACGCTCGACCCGCGCGCCTATCTGGGGTTTGCCCTGCTGGCGGCGGGGCTGATGGTGATCGACGGGCGGGTGTTGCGGGTTTTCCGCAGGGTTTGACGGCCCCGCCCTGCCCCGCTATCCCTGCCCGGATACTGCAGGCGGAGGCCCGGATGATATACCCCACTCCAACGGACTGGATCGGCGCCGCCAGAAAGCGCGTGCTGCTGTTCGGCATGTCCGGTCTGGGCAAGACATGGCTGGCCAGCATGTTGCGCGGTGCGGGGCCGTGGTTTCATTACTCGATCGATTACCGCATCGGCACCCGCTACATGGGCGAATACATCGCCGACAACGCCAAGGCGCATGCGATGCAGGTGCCGTTCCTGCGCGAGCTGTTGATGACGGATTCGATCTACATCGGGTCGAACATCTCGTTCAACAACCTCAGCCCGGTCTCGACCTATCTGGGCAAGCCGGGCGATCCGGCCAAGGGCGGGCTGCCGTTCGCCGAATATACCCGCCGGCAAGGCCAGTTCCGCGCCGCCGAGATCGCCGCCCTGCTGGACACGCCCTATTTCATCGATCGCGCCGAACGGCTGTATGATTACCCGCATTTCATCTGCGACACCGGCGGGTCGATCTGCGAATGGGTTGATCCCGACAATCCCGCCGATCCGGTCCTGACCACGCTGGCCGCGAATACGCTGATGGTCTGGATCGAAGGGTCTGACGCCCATACCGCCGAGTTGATCCGCCGGTTCGACCGCGCGCCGAAACCGATGTCCTATCGCGCCGATTTTCTGGACCGGGTGTGGAACGATTATCTGACGCGCCATGACGGGGATGAAACCTGCGTCGATCCCGATGCCTTCATCCGCTTCACCTATGCGCGGGCGCTGGCGCACCGCCAGCCGATCTATGCCGCCATGGCGCAGAACTGGGGCGTACGCGTCACCGCCGATGCGGTCGCCGCCGTCACCACGCCTGCCGATTTCGACACGCTGATCGCGCGCGCCATCGCCGACCGCAGCACCTGATCCCCGGAGACGCCCATGCCCATCACCCTGCCCGCCGATCTGCCCGCCTATGACGTGCTCGCCCGCGAAGGCGTCATGGTTCTGGCGGATGACCGGGCGATGCGGCAGGACATCCGGCCGCTGCGGATCGGGCTGTTGAACCTGATGCCGAAGAAGATCCAGACAGAAACCCAGTTTGCCCGCCTGATCGGGGCGACGCCGTTGCAGATCGAACTGTCGCTGATCCGCATGACCGAACATCAGACGAAAAACACCGCCGCCGCCCATATGGAGGCGTTCTATCGCCCGTTTGCCGAAGTGGCGGCGTCGGGCGAGAAATTCGACGGCCTGATCATCACCGGCGCGCCGATTGAACATCTTCCCTATGAATCCGTGACTTATTGGGAGGAATTGACGCGGGTCTTTGCCTGGACCCAGACCCATGTGCATGCCACGTTCGGGGTGTGCTGGGGCGGCATGGCGATGTTGTGGCATTTCCACCGGGTGCCGAAAACGCTGCTGGACGCCAAGGCGTTCGGCTGCATCCGCCATCGCAACTGCGCGCCCGCCTCGCCATACTTGCGCGGGTTTTCCGACGATCTGGTGATGCCGGTGTCGCGTTGGACGGAGATGCGGCGCGATGATATTCTGGCTGTGCCGGGCTTGCAGATCCTGCTGGACAGCCAAGATACCGAACCGGCGCTGGTCGAGGACGCCGCGCATCGCGCGCTCTACATCTTCAATCATTTCGAATATGACAGCGGCACACTGAAGGAAGAATATGACCGTGACGTTGCGGCGGAAAAACCCATCCACATCCCCGCGAACTATTTTCCCGACAACGACCCTGCGCGCGCGCCGCTGAACCGTTGGCGCAGCCACGCGCATCTGTTGTACGGGAACTGGATCAATGAGATTTATCAGACCACGCCATTCGATCTGGCGCAGATCGGCGGCTAGGATGATTGCGACGGCCTTTGGCGCAGTGGTGCTGGCGGCGGCGGGCGGGTTCGTGGGCGCGCGGGCCGATCTGAAAGAGGCCGAGGCCGAGGCGCGCTATCCCGCGACAGGCCAGTTCCTGACCGTCGACGGGCGGTTGGTCCATGCCCATGTCGAAGGCACTGGCCCTGACGTGGTTCTGATCCACGGCGCATCCGGCAATACGCGCGATTTCACCTTTTCGCTGACCCGCGCGCTGGCGCGTGATTTCCGCGTGATCGTGTTCGACCGGCCCGGTCTGGGCTGGTCTGAACGCGCATCCGGCGATTTTGGCGGTGCCATGAACCCGCGCGCCGAAAGCCCGCGCGAACAGGCGCGGTTCCTGCAGGCCGCCGCGGACCAACTGGGCGTGACGCGCCCCGTGGTGCTGGGACACA
>JBGSJU010000533.1:0-4213 GCA_041741655.1 Rhodobacterales bacterium | reverse complement strand
CGGTGAAATCTTAGACATCGGCAAGGGACGGATTGTTTATTCCTCACCGTCATTGCGAGCGTCAGCGAAGCAATCCAGTAAAAAATCTGGATTGCCGCGTCGGCTTACGCCTCCTCGCAATGACACTGTTGCAATCCTCTCCCTCGGCACACGCCTTGAGGAATCTTTGAAAGCCGCCGATATATTGGAGAAAAAAGGCAAAAGCGTAACCGTTGCCGATGCGCGTTTCGCCAAACCGCTGGACCGCGCGATGATCCTTGGTCTGGCGCGCGACCACGACGCGCTGATCACCATCGAAGAAGGCGCTGTGGGCGGGTTCGGCTCGCACGTCGCACAGTTGCTGGCCGACGAAGGTGTGTTCGACCACGGGTTGCGGTTTCGGTCGATGGTGCTGCCCGACAGCTTCATCGACCAGTCCAGCCCCGATGACATGTACCGCACCGCCGGGTTGAATGCGGTGCAGATCGAGGCGAAAGTGCTGGAAGTGCTGGGGGTGAAGATGCTGGGGTTGCGGGCTTAACTGCCCCTTGTCTGGCCCTGCAACCCTGTTATCCTGATATCATAGGGATATGGAGGTGCCGCATGGCCAAGAAGGACAAGAAACCCAAGGTCGAGGAATCGCCGGCACCCGCAGCGCCATCGCTGGCCGACCGCGCGGCCAAGGTGCCGGTGGCGTTGCGGTTTGACGGTGATCTGCTGGCACGGATCGATGCGGTGGCGGTCAAGCGGGGGATGAGCCGCAATGCGCTGATTTCCTACTGGTGCTCCCGCGCGCTGGAAGCCGAATAGGTCACACCCCCGCCGCGATGATCGACTGCGCCAGCACCGGCACCGTCGCCGTGTTCAGCCCGGCGATGTTCATGCGGCTGTCCGATATCATGTAGATCGCGTGATCATCACGCAGGCGCTGTACCACCTCGGGTGTGGTGCCAAGGCGCGAGAACATGCCACGATGGCGCGCCAGAAAATCGAAGCGGTCGGAATTGGTGCGCTGGCGCAATTCGTCGGACAGTTGCAGGCGCAGGGCCAGCATGGACTGGCGCACCTCTTCCAACTCCTCCTCCCACATCGCGCGCAAGGCGGGGTCGGTCAGGATCATCGTCACCAGACGCGCGCCGTGATCCGGCGGAAACGAGAAGTTCAGCCGGTTCAGCGCGGTCATCACGCCTTGCGCCAGCTTGGTCCCCGATGCCTGTTGCGACACGCCCATCAGGATGCCGGTGCGTTCGCGGTAGATGCCGAAATTCTTGGAACAGGACGCGGCAATCAGGCATTCCGGCGCGCGGGCGGCGATCAGCCGTGTGGCGGCGGCGTCGGCATCCAGCCCGTCACCAAAACCCTGATAGGCGATATCGACCAAGGGCAGCGCGCCGGTGGCCAGAACGGCGGCGATGATCGTGTCCCATTCGGCAGGCGTCGGGTTCGCGCCCGTCGGGTTGTGGCAGCAGCCATGCAGCAACACCACGTCGCCCGGCCCCGCCTGCGCCAGATCGGCCAGCATCCCGGGCAGGTCCAGCCCGCGGGTCGTTTCATTGAAATAACGGTAATCGACCCGTTCCAGCCCCAGATAGCCGATGATCGCGGCATGATTGGGCCAGCTGGGGTCGGACACGAAGATCCGTGCGGCGGGATTGGCCATCTTGACCAGTTCCAGCGCACCGCGCACGGCGCTGGTGCCACCCGGCGTGCCCACGGCGGCAACGGAGGCGCGCGGCACGGCATCACCCAGCACCAGCGCCACCATGGCGTCGGCAAAGGCGGGGTCGCCGGCCAGCGCGGTATAGACCTTGGTCGTCTCGGCCTGCCACAACTGCTGTTCGGCCAGTTTCACCGCGCGCATCACCGGGGTCAGGCCGGTCGCGTCCTTGTAGACACCGACGCCCAGATCGATCTTGCCCGCCCGCGGGTCGGCCTTGTAGGCCTGCGCGGTCAGCATGATCCCGTCCACGGGTTGCTCGGTCAGCAGTTCAAACATCTTACGCGTCTCCGGTGGCGATCGGCAGGGTCGGGAATGCGCCCCATTCGGCCCATGATCCGTCATACAAGGCATGGTCCATCTTGCCCATGCGTTCCAGCGCCAGATTGATGATGGCGGCCGTGACGCCCGACCCGCAGGTGGTGATTGCGGGTTTCGTCAGATCGACACCGGCGGCGGCAATGGTGGCGCGTAGGGTATCGGGCGATTGCAGCGTGCCGTCCGCATTCATCAAGGTGGCGAAGGGCAGATTGGTGGATTTCGGGATATGGCCGCGGCGCAGGCCGGGCCGGGGTTCATCAACCTCGCCCCGGAAACGCGGCGCGGACCGGGCGTCAAGGATCGCGTGATCGCCCAGTTTCGACGCGGCGGCCACTTGCGTCACATCCTTGACCATCTGGTTCTGCCGCCGCACCGTCATGTGGCGATCACGGATATGCGGCGGCATATCCTCGACCTCGCGGCCTTCTGCCAGCCATTTCGGCAGCCCGCCGTCCAGCACGGCAATATCCATCTGCCCCATCAGGCGGAACAACCACCAGACGCGCGGCGCGGAATAAATGCCTTGCGCGTCATAGACCACCACCTGATGCCCGTCACCGACACCCAGCGCGCGCATCCGCGACAGGAATTTTTCCACCGGCGGGGCCATGTGCGGCAGCGCGGACCGCAGGTCGCTGATTTCGTCGATATCGAAAAATCGTGCGCCGGGGATGTGGCACGCGGCATATTCCGCCCTGGCATCGCGGCCGGTGCCGGGCAGAAACCACGTCGCATCCAGAATGCGCAGATCGGGGTCGCGCAGATGCGCCGCCAGCCAGTCGGTTGACACCAGCGTTTTCGGATCATCGCCAGCAGCCATGCGCATTCTCCCTGTTCTTGCCATGGCAGGGTTACAGGGGCCGGATCAGTCAAGCAAGAGCGGGGGCGTCCCGGCATGGGACAGGACGCCCGGCCAGTATGTGGTCAGCTTTTGGACAGCATCTGCTTCAGCAGGCCGACGACGACCATCATCACGCCGCCGCCGACACCGCCCGATGCGACCTGTCCGATGATGGCGCCGATATCAAGGCCGCCTGCCGCGCCACCCATGGCACCCGCGCCCAGCATCGACAGGATCTGTCCGCCCAGGCCGCCGCCCAGAATGCCGGCCAGCGAATTGCCCAGCGTGCCAAGACTCTGGTTCTTCAAGACAGCGCCCGCCACGTTGCCGCCGACGGCACCCGAGATCAGGCTGATGATCAGTTGTTCCATTGTTGTCCCTTTCCCACGGATCCCTGTGGTGCCGGACGCTGGCCGGAATCCCTTACGCATCGCCCCAAATGCAGTGTATGCAATAGCGTGACAGATCGTTAACGGTTCCAAGGCGGTACGGGGTCCCCCCCTTTCGCCATCGTTGCGGGCGCGATAGAACCACCACGCATCACCCACGGGGGCGCCGATGACGACCGAAAAACCGAAACGCACCCAGCAGGTCTATACCCTGCTGGTCGAGGTGGGCCGCAAGGAGGGCGATGGCCTGCCCGATGGCGCGTCAGGGGCAGCGCTGCTGTGTTATGCGTCCGGCGTGGACGAGGCCGAGGCGGTGCGCGAAACCGTGGCGATCCTGAAACAGGCCGACATGGCGCCGCTGGACGTGTCGGGCTATGGCACGCTGGACGAACGTCTGGCCGAGGGGCATGACATCGACGCCGACGAACGCGTGCTGATGGACCGAGCGCTGGTGGAAAACGCCGTGGTCGTCGCGCATATGACGCCGTTCTTCGATGCCCCCGGCGAAGGTCGCGATGCGGGCGGCGCGATCCACTGACCGGTGCAGGGACAACGCCACCGTTTCGGGTTACATCCGTTCGATAGCCAGCGCGATGCCCTGACCGCCACCGATGCACATGGTGATCAGCGCCCGCTTGCCGCCGGTGCGTTCCAGTTCATACAGCGCCTTGATGGTGATGATGCAGCCGGTTGCGCCCACCGGATGCCCCAGTGCGATCGCTCCGCCATTCGGGTTGACCCGCGCCGGGTCCAGCCCCAGCGCGCGATTGACCGCAATGGCCTGTGCCGCAAAGGCTTCGTTTGATTCGATCACGTCGAAATCGGTGATATCCATGCCGGTGCGCCGCAACAGCATTTCGACCGCCGGGATCGGGCCGATGCCCATCACCTCGGGGCGGACACCGGCATGAGCGTAGCCTATGATCCGCGCCAGCGGTTTCAGCCCGGCGCGTTCTGCCGCATCCG
>JBGSJU010000532.1:0-4385 GCA_041741655.1 Rhodobacterales bacterium | reverse complement strand
GTCGGCCTCGGGCGGGACGCTGCTGGCGAATGACCCGCATCTGGGCCTGTCCGCGCCCACGGTGTGGTATCTGGCACGGCTGGAACTGGGCACCGGGGGCGTGATCGGCGGGACGATCCCGGGCATCCCCGCCATCCTGTCGGGCCGGTCGGAACAGTTGGCCTGGGGGATCACGTCCAGCTATCTGGACGATCTGGACGTCTATATCGAAGAACTGAACCCCGCCAATCCAGAACAATACCGCACGCCGGAGGGCTGGAAAGCGTTCCGGTCCCGCGCGTCGATCATCGAGGTGGCGGGGGCGGAACCTGTCACGCTGATGCTGCGCTGGACCGACAATGGCCCGGTGCTGCCCGGCACGGATTATGACCTTGAAACAATCACGCCGCCGGGTCATGTCGCCGCCGTGGCCTGGACGGCGTTCGACGATCAGGACACCACCATGACGGCGGCGATGGCCTTGATGCAGTCGGGCGACATCGATGCGGCGCTGCTGGCGGCCGAGGGGTTCGTGGCCCCGTCGCAAAACCTGACGCTGGCCGATACCGACGGGATCGCCTTGAAACTGATCGGGCGGATGCCGCGGCGTGATGCCGCGCACCAAAGCCAGGGCCGCCTGCCGTCGCTGGGATGGCGCACCGAGAACCGCTGGCAGGGCATGCTGCCGTTTGCCGCCAATCCGGGCTTCGTCAACCCGACCGGCGGCATCGTTGGCAATACCAACAACAAGGTGGTGGAACGGCCCTTTCCGTTGCACGTGTCCTATGACTGGGGCGACAGCCAGCGCGTGCAACGCTGGCAGCGCCTGATGCAAAGCCGCCAGGTGCACACCCGCGACAGTTTCATCGAGGCGCAACTGGATACCGTCGCGACCGATGCGCAGACGCTTCTGGCGCTGACCGGGGCCGAATTGTGGTTCACCGGCGATGCCGCCCCCGAAGGCACCCCGGAACGCCAGCGCCAGCGCGCCCTGACCCTGCTGGCACAGTGGAACGGCGAGATGAACGAACACATGCCGGAACCGCTGATCTACATGGCGTGGATGCGCGCCTTGCAGGAACGGCTGATCCGCGACGATCTGGGGCCGCTGGCGGATGAATTCACCCATGTCGAACCCCTGTTCATCGAACGGGCGTTCCGCAACGTGGACGGGGCGTCCGCGTGGTGTGACGTGCTGCAATCGACGCCGGTGGAAACCTGTCCCGATATTGCGCGGCAGGCGCTGGATGATGCGCTGGTCTGGATCGCTGAACGCTATGGCCGTCAGATCGAGGCGCTGCGCTGGGGCGATGTGCATCAGGCGACGCATGATCATCCGGTACTGGGCGAGGTGCCCGTGCTGCGGTACTTCGTCAACATCCGCCAAAGCACCTCGGGCGGCGACCATACGCTGAACCGCGCCAAGACCGCCGGTACCGGTCCGAACCCGTTTCTGAACGTACACGCGGGGGGCTATCGCGGGGTCTATGACCTGAACGATCCGAACAGTTCGGTCTTTGTCACCGCCACCGGCCAATCGGGCCACCCGCTGTCGCGGCACTATGACGATCTGGGCGAATTGTGGCGGCGCGGCGAATATATCCCGATGTCGCTGGACGTGGACCTTGCCCGCGCGGCGGCGGTCGGCGTGACGGTGCTGGACCCGCGCTAAAGATCGCGCCAGCGTTTTTCCTGCCGGTCCGACCAGAACACGCGCAGGCGGAACCCGTCATCCACCTGTTCTTCCTGTTCCACCACGCCGTCGGCATGCAGCCACGCGCGGCGGCGGCCCTCGGCAAAGGGGATCATCAGGTCAGAGATGTGCCGCGCCTCGCCCAAACGCTGCGCGATGGCCTCAAGCAGGTCATCCATGCCCGCCCCGGTCAGCGCCGACACCGGCAGCACATCCGGGTCGCGCCGTCCGCGTTCGACGACCGTGTCGCGGATATCGTCGGGCACGCGGTCGATCTTGTTCCAGACCTCCAGCAGCGGGGTGTCTTCGGACACGCCTAGCGACGCAAGGATGGTTTCAACCTCGCGCGCCTGACCCAGACTGTCGGGGTGGCTGATGTCGCGCACATGCAGGATCAGATCGGCGGCGAGCACCTCTTCCAGCGTGGCACGGAAGGCGGCGACCAGTTCGGTGGGCAGGTCGGAAATGAACCCCACGGTATCCGACAGGATCACTTCGGGGCCGCCATCGGGCAGCTTCACGCCGCGCATGGTGGGATCCAGCGTGGCAAACAGCATGTCTTTCGCCAGCACATCCGCCCCGGTCAGACGGTTGAACAGCGTGGATTTGCCGGCGTTGGTATAGCCCACCAGCGCCACGATCGGATAGGGCACCTTGGCGCGCGCGGCGCGGTGGAGTTCGCGGGTTTTCACCACCTTGTCCAACTGGCGCTTCAGGCGGATGATCTGGTCGTCGATGGCGCGGCGGTCGCTTTCGATCTGGGTTTCACCGGGGCCCCCGACAAAGCCAAAGCCGCCGCGCTGGCGTTCAAGGTGGGTCCAGGCGCGCACCAGCCGCGTGCGCTGGTAGCTCAGCGCGGCCATTTCCACCTGCAACACGCCTTCGCGGGTGCGGGCACGGTCGGAAAAGATCTCGAGGATCAGCCCGGTGCGATCCAGGATCTTGACCCCCCATTCCTTTTCCAGATTGCGTTGCTGCACCGGCCCCAACTGGCCATCGACCAGCACAAGTTCCACCTCGGCCTCGGTCAACCGCTTTTTCAACTCGGCGATCTTGCCCGATCCGAACAGCATGCCGGGGTGAATGTTGTCCACACGCGCCACTTCGGACCCGACAATGTCCAGCCCCGGCAAGGCATCGGCCAGCGCCACCGCCTCTTCCAGCGCGATGGTGGCGTCGCGCCGGGCGCGGTCGGATTTCACATCGGGATGGATCACCCAGGCGCGCGTCACCGGGGCGTCATGCGCGATCACTTCTCTTCGTCGCCATCATAAAGATTGATCGGCTGCGACGGCATGATCGTGGAAATCGCGTGTTTGTACACCAGCTGCGATTGCCCGTCGCGGCGCAAGAGCACGCAGAAATTGTCGAACCAGGTGATCACACCCTGCAATTTCACCCCATTGATCAGAAAGATCGTCACCGGGATTTTGGTCTTGCGGGTATGGTTCAGGAACGCGTCCTGCAGGTTCTGCTTGTCGGATGCCATGGAAGGTGTGCCTTGTTCTTTGTTTCTTCTTGTGGCGCGCCCGCGATACCGAGGTGCGCGCGGTGGCGATGTCGGGGTCCCTGTCACCCGACAGTGTCAATATGAAGAAGCCACGCGGCAGTTTCCAGCCCCAAAAAAACCACTCTACCGCGGGTTTGTCCAAGTTTGCCACAGGTCGGATGTGAACAGAACGATGATCGCCAGCATTTCCAGCCGGCCCAGCACCATGGCCATCGCAAACAACAGCTTTGCCATCGCTGACAGGTCGGCCAGGGCAATCGGCGCATCGCCGGCCATCATCACCAGCGGCCCGGTGTTGGTCAGGGCGGCAACGGCAAGGATCGTCGCGGCCTCGAACCCGGATCCGGCCATTGCGAACGCTGCCATGGTCAGGATCAGGATCGATGCGAACAGCATGAAGAACACCCATGCGATGAAGGCGCCCTGTTTGCGCAGGCGGCGATTGTGCCCGGCGCTGTGGCCAACGGAATTGGGATGGATCAGCCGGTCCAGTTCGCGCGTAGTGTTCAGATACAGCGCCCAGACCCGCAGCAGTTTGACCCCGCCCGCCGTGGTCGCCACGCCGCCGCCGATCAACGCCAGCCCCATCAGGATCGTGCCCGATGTCGTCAGGCCCGACCAATTGCGGGCCTCGCCCCAGTTCGCGCTTTCGAACCCGGCGGTGGTCAGGAAGGACAGCACGGTAAACACCGTTCCCCACAGCGCCTGCGCCGCGTCGCCGATGGACCGCGGATCGTCGACGGCGAACGCCCCCGACCAATGCCGCACCACCAGCGCGACCGTGACGCCGCCGACAATCGCCAGCCCGAGGCGAAACTCGGCGTCTGACAGGATCCCCCGCCCGTCCGACGTCATGGTGTCCGATGAAAACGTCAGGCGCGACAGCGCGAACAACAGAAACAGCGCGATCACCATTTCGCCCGCCAGCCCGGCCTGACTGTTCTGCACCCCGCCAATCGGCGAAATGCCCGAGGTCGCCAGCGTCGACATCGCGTGGCTGACCGCCGTCAGCAACGGGTCGCCAAGGATCAGCAGAAAGACCGTCAGGGCAAGGGTCAGCCCGACGTAGATCGGTGTCAGCAGGCGCGTGGCCTTCAGGATGCGCCGCTGCGGGTCCTGCCGGTCCTGCAAGGGCAGGCGCGCCTGCCCTTGGCCTGGCGCGGCGCTGGCCGTCACCTCGAACCCGCCAAGGCTGAGCGGGGC
>JBGSJU010000531.1:0-4240 GCA_041741655.1 Rhodobacterales bacterium | reverse complement strand
AACCGCGCCGCGCCGCGTGCAGGCGTTTCTGAAGGCCCGCGCGCGCGACCGGCTGGCTGCGGCGTCGGACCGCTATGCCCAAAAGCTGGGGCGCGGCTACACCAGCCTGACGCTGCGCGATACACGGTCGCGCTGGGGGTCCTGTTCGGCACAGGGGGGCCTGATGTATTCGTGGCGGCTGATCATGGCGCCGCCCGCCGTACTGGACTATGTCGCGGCGCACGAGGTGGCCCATCTGGCCGAAATGAATCATTCCCCGGCCTTCTGGGCGGTGGTGACCCGGCTTTATGGCCATTACGCCGCGCCGCGTGGCTGGCTGCAACGCGAAGGCGCGCGCCTGCATCGCTACCGCTTTGATTGACGCGCGCCGGATTTGTGATCACATGATCGGATGAGCCTCGCCCCCCGTTCCGAACCCGCTGTCTCTGCCCCGGTGATGTCGGCCCATGACCGGGTCTATCGCGGGCTGCGCACGCGGATCATGCATGGCGACATCGATCCGGGTCAGGCCCTGACGCTGCGCGGCCTCGGGCGCGAATTCGGCATGTCGATGACCCCGGTGCGCGAGGCGGTCAACCGCCTGTCCGCCGAAGGGGCCTTGACCGTGTCGGCGTCGGGACGGATTTCCACGCCGGAACTGACGCATGAACGGATCGAGGAACTGGCCGCCTTGCGTGCGCTGATCGAGGTGGAACTGGCCTCGCGCGCCCTGCCGCGCGCGCATTTCGCCCTGATCGAGCGCTTGCAGACCATCAACAGCACGGTGGGCGATGCGGCGGCGCGCGGTGATGCGGTGGGATACATCCGCGCCAATCTGGAATTTCACCGCATGCTGTATCTGCGGGCACAGGCTCCAGCGATGCTGGCCATGGCGGAAACGGTGTGGTTGCAACTGGGGCCGACCATGCGGATGCTGTATGTGCGGCTGAACCGCAAGGACCCGCCGCATTACCATCGCCTGATCCTGCAGGCCTTGCGCGCCGGCGATGAACCGGGGCTGCGGCTGGCGGTGCGCACCGATGTCACGCAAAGTCTGCGGATGATCGCGGGATAGGCGACAGAACAGATCAGGCCAGTTTCAGCACCACGATACCCGCAAGGATCAGGCCGATGCCCACCACGCGCAGCAGGCTGATGGGTTCATTCAGCAGGATCACCGCCGCAATCGTCGTGCCCAGCATGCCGATCCCGACCCAGACCGCATAGGCCGTGCCCACTGGCAAATCCCGCATCGCCAGCGATAGCAGCCAGAACGACGCGGTGGCCCCCGCGATGGTCAGCACCGATGGCACCAGCCGGGTGAAACCTTCGGAGTATTTCAGCCCCATCGCCCAACCGGTTTTCATGAACCCGGCCAGCACCACCAGCAGCCAAGGCGACATCAGGCTGCCAACCCCTTGGCACCCATGGTCAGGAATTTGCGCCGCCGCGCGTCGATCAGCGCCTTGCGTTGCAGGGGCAGCAATTCCGCCAGCATCCCGGCGATGGCATCGCCCACGGCGCCGATGGTGGTGATCCGGTCACGATGCGCGCCGCCCATGGGCTCGGCGATGATGCGGTCGATGACGCCCAGCTTTTTCAGATCCTGCGCGGTCAGGCGCAGCGCTTCGGCGGCTTCGCGCATCTTTTCGGCGTCTTTCCACAGGATCGACGCACAGCCTTCGGGCGAGATCACGGAATAGACCGAATGTTCCAGCATCGCGACGGAATTGGCCGTGGCAAAGGCCACCGCGCCGCCCGATCCACCTTCGCCGATGACCACCGATACCAGCGGCACGCCGATCTGCAGGCATTTTTCGGTGGACCGCGCGATCGCCTCGGCTTGGCCGCGTTCCTCGGCGCCCTTGCCGGGATAGGCGCCGGGAGTATCGACCAAGGTGATGACCGGCAGGTTGAACCGGTCGGCCAGATCCATCAGGCGGATCGCCTTGCGATAGCCTTCGGGCCGGGCCATGCCGAAATTCCGTTCGATCCGCGTCTTGGTGTCATGGCCCTTTTCGTGACCGATCACCACCACGGGGCGGTCCTGAAACCGCGCCAGCCCGCCCATCACCGCGTGATCGTCGGCAAAGTTGCGGTCGCCGGCAAGGGGTGTGTAATCGGTGAACAGCGCCTCGATGTAATCCTTGCAATGCGGACGTTCCGGATGGCGCGCAACCTGGCATTTCCGCCAAGGGGTCAGATCCTTGTACAGGCTGACCAGCAGGTCCTTCGCCTTCTTGTCCAGCGCCGCCGCCTCGACACTGACATCGGTTTCCGGATTGGCCTGCGCCATCGCGCGCAGTTCCTCGGCCTTGCCCTCGATCTCGGCAAGCGGGCGTTCAAAATCGAGGTAGTTGGTCATGTCGCAGACTCCGTTTTCAGCGCTTATATGGCGACTGCGGCGCAGCGATGCAACATTGGCAAATGGCCGGGCCACGGCCATGGGGCCGGCCCGGATTGCGCGCCGGGATCACTTGGCGGTGGCGGCCTCTGCGATGGCGTCGAATGTCGCGTCCAGTTCGGCGGCAATGGCGGCAAGGTCCGGCCCGGCCTCGGCCATGTAGGGCGCAAAGACATGGCTGGGCGTTTTCCACGCCAGCGTTGAAGATCCGTCAGCATCTTCGGTGATGTAGAACCGGATCGGGGCCTCGATCATCGCGGCGGTGGACAGCGGCAGCACGCGCACCGCAAAGCGCGGCGCAAAGACGCCGATCACCCGGTTGCCGGGCAGCGTGACCCCGAGTTTCTTGGCGGCGTCGGTCGGACCGGCCTCGGTGACGACGCCCATCTTGTTGGCGGTGGTCGCGGCCTTCACCGCCGCGACCATCGCGGCAAAGGGTTTCGCGCTGTCGATCACCCGCCAGCCGTCGCGGTCGGTCATCGGGGCGATCCGGTGCTGGGTTTGGGGCGCAGTCTGGGGCGCAGTCTGGGCGGTCTGGGCCAGCGCGGGCAGTGGGATCAGGGCAAGGACAAGGGCAAAACGGCGCATGGATACCTCCTGATCCGGGTTCAACTGCCGCGACCCTAGCCCGCAGCCGCGCCAATCCCGCGTCAAGACCGCGTGAGAACCGGACCAAAGCTGCGCCATGCCGCTGACATCTGCGTGATCCCATCGGAGACGCCCATTGGGCGACGCCCATGGGTTTCGCCGTTTGGCTGGGCGGGTGTGGCCACTGGCGCCTTGGCCCGGTTGAACGCCACCCGCCGTGCGGTGCTTGACCCGCCGGGCCGGGTCAGGACAATCTGAGGCGGGATACCGGAACAGAGAACACGATGACCATCAGCACCTTCATGCGGCCCCTCGCGCCCCGCGACCCGGATCAGCCGCACCGCGTCGCGACCACGCTGGAACTGTTCTTCGATCTGGTCAGCGTGATCGCCATCGCGGCGGTAACGGCGGGGTTGCACCACGCGATATCGGATGGTCACGGGCTGGACGCGCTGCCCGCCTTTGTGTTCCTGTTTCTGGCGATCTGGTGGGCCTGGATGAATTTCACCTGGTTCGCGTCGGCCTTCGACAATGACGATGCGGTCTACCGCATCCTTGTGATGGTGGTGATGGGCGGCGCGCTGATCTTTGCCGGCGGGGCCGAACAGATCTTCAAGACACTGGATTTCGGCGTCGGGCTGGTGGGCTGGATCGTGATGCGGCTGGGCATGATCGCGCTGTGGCTGCGTGCGGCGGCGGGCAGCCCCGAACACCGCGATACCGCGCTGCGCTATGCGGCGGGCATCGCCATCGCACAGGTTGGCTGGACCGCGCTGTATCTGACGACCGACCCCGGATCATTGGCGTTCTACATCGGCGGCGCACTGTGTTTCCTGCTGGAATGAGCGGTGCCGCCGGTGGCCGAAAGCCGCGCGATCACGCCGTTTCACCGCCATCACATCATCGAACGCTACGGGCTGTTGATGATCATCTCGCTGGGCGAGATTGTGCTGGCGATTTCCATCGGCTTTGGCGCGCTTTATGGCGACAGCCCGGCGTGGGGCGCCGGCCCGGTGTCGGTGGCGGCGCTGGTGATCGTGTTCGCGCTCTGGTGGCTGTATTTCTGCGAACACGACCATCTGCCCAACCGCAAGCTGTCCACCTCGCTGGTCTGGGGTTATGTGCATGTGTTCATCTTCATGGGCACGGCGGTGCTGGGCGCGGCGCTGGCGGCGACGATCGACCTTGCCACCGATCATTCCAAGGCCACGCCGGACATCGTCGCGCTGTGGATGGGTGCGGCCATTGCGGGGGTGCTGGCGGCGCTGT